>CALDUF010000082.1 GCA_937923515.1 uncultured Flavobacteriaceae bacterium | reverse complement strand
ACAAACTCAAACCTAACCAAACCATCATCATCAATTTTAGTTAACACTACTTCGTGTAACGTATTAACCAAATCTGGATGCCATGGTGCCTTTACTTTTACGTAATTTTCTGTAAATCCGTGAATATAACCTTCTTTATTTTCACTCTCAAAAAGTACTGTTCTAGTTGTGTTTAACTGACTTTCGTAAAATGCACGACGCTTTTTTACTGATAAACCACGTAACATTTTACTACGTTTGCTTCTTACTGCATTAGGCACTATACCTTCCATAGTAGCGGCTTCGGTATTGTCTCTTTCAGAATAAGTAAACACATGCAAATACGAAATATCTAGTGCATTTAAAAAGTTATAAGTTTCTAAAAAATGAGCATCTGTTTCACCCGGAAAACCAACAATAACATCAACACCAATACAAGCATGTGGCATTACATTTTTTATCTTTGCTACACGATCCACATATAATTCACGCAAGTAACGGCGTTTCATTTTCTTTAAAATGGCGTTGCTACCAGATTGTAATGGCACATGAAAATGCGGCACAAAAGCGCGAGATTTTGAGACCAAATCTATAGTTTCGTTCTTTAGTAAATTTGGTTCTATTGATGAAATTCGTAAACGTTCTATACCTTCAACCGTATCTAATTGGGTAACTAAATCTAAAAACGTGTGTTCGTGTTTTTTATTACCAAACTCGCCTTTACCATAGTCGCCAATATTTACACCTGTTAATACAATTTCTTTAATATTTTGTTTAGAAATTTCCTGGGCGTTTTGCAATACGTTAGCCATAGTGTCACTTCGTGAAATACCACGTGCTAAGGGAATTGTGCAATAGGTGCATTTATAATCGCATCCATCTTGAACTTTTAAAAACGCTCGTGTTCTATCGCCTATAGAGTAACTACCTACATAAAAATCTGCCTCTTCAATTTCACAAGAATGCACTTCGCCAAAATCGTTCTTAGATAAATCGTTTAGATAATCTGTTATCTTAAACTTTTCGGTAGCACCCAATACCAAATCCACACCGTTAACATCTGCTAATTCTTGTGGTTTTAATTGCGCATAACAACCTACTGCTGCTACAAAAGCATCAGGGTTAGATTTTTGAGCTTGCTTAACTATGGTTTTAAAACGTTTGTCTGCATTTTCGGTTACAGAGCATGTGTTAATCACGTAGATATCTGCTTTTTCTGAAAACTCAACACGATCAAAACCTTCATTAACAAAACGTCTTGCAATGGTAGAAGTCTCAGAAAAATTGAGCTTACAACCAAGGGTATAAAAGGCTACTTTTTTGTTATTCACTTAAATAAACCTAAACTTGTATTAGGATGTTTTAAAAATTATCTTTACAATTAAAAAGGTAGCAAATTTACAACTAAATATCAAAATGATAAAACGCTTAAAGCAACATTTAATTTACTATTTATCAATTAGTTGTATTGTTTTTTTTGCTTTTTCTTGCGGAAAAGATAAAAATGCTGAAAAAGAGCATCTTGTTTTTCGTTATAATGAACATGCCAATATTAATACCTTAGACCCTGCGTTTTCTAGAACTTTGCAAGATAACTCCGTGTGTAATCAACTATTCAATGGCTTAGTTCAACTAGACGACAACTTAAATATTTTGCCATGTATTGCTAAAAATTGGAGCATTTCTGAAGATGGTAAAATCTACACGTTTAAGTTACGCAATGATGTGTATTTCCATAAGCACCAATTATTTGGAAAAGACAGTACGCGAAACGTAGTGGCTAACGATTTTACATTTAGTTTAAACCGCCTTAGAGATAAAAAATTAGCAGCTCCCGGAGCATGGGTTTTAAATAAAGTTGATGATTTTAGAGCGGTTAACGACACTGTTTTTGAGATAAGGTTAAAACAGCCTTTTCCAGCATTTATTGGACTTTTAACTATGAAATACTGCTCTGTAGTGCCAAAAGAAATTGTAACACATTACGGCACCGGGTTTCGTGCTAACCCTATTGGTACTGGGCCGTTTAAATTTAAACGTTGGGAAGAAAATATAAAACTGGTTTTTAGAAAAAACGAAAACTATTTTGAAACCGATGAAAATGGTAAACAATTGCCTTATCTAGAAGCTATAGCATTAACGTTTTTACCAGATAAACAAAGTGAATTTTTACAATTTACGCAAGGTAATATTGATTATCTACAAAGTTTAGATGCTTCTTATAAAGATGAATTACTTACCGCAGATGGTAGGTTGAGGGACACTTACGCAAACGCTGTTGATATGACTAGAGGCCCTTATTTAAACTCTGAGTATCTTGGTTTTTATTTAGACTCTGAAACTCCCGAAATACAATCGAAACTTATTAGAAAAGCGGTTAATTACGGTTTTGATAGAAAAAAAATGATAATGTATTTAAGAAACGGGATAGGTAATCCTGCAAGTGGAGGTTTTATACCTATTGGGCTTTCTGGATACAATGCATCTATTGGGTTTACATACCAACCAGAAAAGGCAAAAGCACTTATCAATCAATTTAAAGTAGAAAGCGGTATCACCAATCCTGAAATAACTTTGGTAACCTCTAGTAATTATTTAAGTTTTTGTGAATTTATTCAACGAGAATTAGAAAAAGTAGGCTTAAAAATAAACGTTGATGTAATGCCAGAAGCCACCTTAAGGGCATCACGCTCTAATGGTAAAGTAGATATGTTTAGAAGCTCTTGGGTTGCTGATTATATGGATGCTGAAAATTACCTGTCCATATTCTACAGTAAAAATTTTGCACCAGATGGCTCAAATTACTTTCACTTTAAAAACAAAACTGTAGATAGTTTGTATAATAAAGCCTTTACTATTTCGAATATTGAAGAAAGAAAAAAATTATACACCACTATAGATTCCATAGCCATGGATAATGCCATTATGGTACCTCTTTTTTATGACGAAGTAGTACGATTTACAAGAAAAAATGTAAAGGGTTTAGGCATAAATCCTATAAATATGTTAGATTTTAGAAGAGTATATAAAACTAAAAAACAGTAGTATATCTTAAATTAAGGTTTCGTTTTACCAATTGTATCTGTAGCATCCACAACTTCTGCTCTACGTTTTTTTAATAGACGTTTATCATTCTTTTATAATCTTAAAGTAATAAATATCGCTATCTCCAACACCGCCTTCGCGCTTAGAAACTATAAATCCTGAACTTGTGTTGGGTAGCATTACCAAAGACAAATCGTCTGCTTTACTATTTATGGGTTTTGGTAGTGCCTGGGCTTTACCAAACGTACCATCTTTGTCTATTTTACTTTGATACAAATCATATCCGCCTTTACCATTTGATTTGTTCGAAGCAAAATAAAGCGTATTATCTGCTCCAAAAGTTGGAAATATTTCTCTACTATAAGAATTAACTTTTGCACCTAAATTTTTAATAGGACCATAAGTTGTAGCATCTAGTATATCTACCTTAAAAATATCTGAAGCACCTTTTGTAGTTTCTCTTCCGCCTTTAACATTTGCCGTAAAGTACAAACACTTACCATCAGGACTTAAAGCAGGATGCGCATAAGAAAATTTAGGTTTACAAAATGGTAACACCTTAAAGTTAGTAAAGCCAATACCAGATTTATATTCTCCAACTTCAATATGAAAATTAGCTTTATTAAATGTACCCTTTGGTCTGTTTTTATTAGTGTAAGTAGTAGTAATATAAAGCAGTTGACCATCTGCGGAAAGCACTGCACTTGTTATACTTTCAATATTGGCTTTTGCATCTATAAGTATTGGCTTTATGCCTTTAATATCACCATCATTAGTTATTACACCTTCATAGAGTCTTAAGATACCTTCTCCATCAAACGCTTTTTTTACTTTGCCTTTTTTAGAAAGTGCATAAGATGTAAATAAAATACGGTTTGTACCACCTAAACTTAAACCAAAATGCGGATATTTAGTATTAAGCTTTAAATGTTTTATTTGATATTTAGTGACTACTTGTGCAAAATTAAACATGCAACATAATAGAAAAGCTAGTAGTACTATTTTTTTAAACATAACAGTATTGTATATTAGCAAATATACAAATGTGCCAGTATTATCAAATTAAAACCTACGAGTCGCGCCTGTATTTTTTTGTATCCTCAAATACATGTTCTAAAATATTTTGATCCTCTTGAGAAAATGTAATACCGCGTCGAGACATTACAACTTTAGCAACCTCAAAAGCTTTTTTAGTTAAATAAGTAGTAAAACCACTACTGCCTCCCCAACTAAAACTTGGTACAAAATTTCTTGGAAAACCACTACCAAAAATATTAGCGCTTACCCCAACAACAGTGCCCGTATTAAACATGGTATTAATTCCACATTTGCTGTGATCGCCCATCATCAAACCACAAAATTGCAAGCCAGTTTTGGCAAAACCTTCGGTTTGGTAATCCCATAGGCGTACCTCAGCATAATTATTTTTTAAGTTTGAATTATTAGTGTCTGCTCCCAAATTACACCACTCGCCTATTACAGAATTTCCTAAAAACCCATCATGACCTTTATTAGAATATCCAAAAATCACAGCATTATTAACTTCACCACCTACTTTGCTATGCGGGCCAACTGTAGTTGGTCCGTAAACTTTAGAGCTTAATTTTAAAGTCGCGTTATCACATAAAGCCAAAGGCCCTCTAACGACTGAACCTTCCATAATTTCGGCATTTTTACCGATGTAAATTGGACCTCCGCTAGCGTTTAAAGTTGCAAATTCTAGTTTAGCACCTGCTTCTATAAATATATTTTCAGGAGCTATTATATTATTACTCTCAGGTATTGGTTGAGACACTCTGTTTTTTGTTAAAAGTGTAAAATCTTCTTGTATGGCTGCGCCATTTTTAGAAAAAATATCCCAAGTGTTTTCAATTTTTATGCATTCACCATCAAAATCATTGGCATTATACGTATCAAAATCAATATCGTCTTGCCCTTCTTTTGCGTAAAAAGCAATAACATCTTCACCTTTAAAAATAGCTTGGTTTTCTTTTAAACCTTTTATTTTTTCAACCAATTGCATATTAGGAAGGTACGACGCATTTACCATAATATTCTCTTCCATTTCAACCATAGGAAACTTTTCAGAAAGGTAATCTTCAGTAACTGTTGTAGTAGTTGTATCTAAATGTAATTCCCATTTTTCTCGTATCGTTAAAATACCAACACGTATATCAGCTACTGGCCTTGTATACGTAAATGGAAGCAAATTATCTCTTGAAGGACCATCAAAAAGTATATAGTTCATAATTACTATAATTTTTTAGTTTGAAATTATTTAGAATACCTTAAAAACTTTTAGTCTATAATATTGCAAAAGTTCTTAGTGGTAAAAATAAAAAAGCCTCTCTACAGTAGAAAGGCTTTTACAAATTATATTTTTAGCTCGTTTATTTTTTAAACTTAGCGTATTTGTTTTTAAATTTATCGATACGACCAGCTGTATCTACTAATTTAGATTTACCAGTGTAGTATGGATGTGATGTTCTAGAAATTTCCATCTTTACAAGTGGGTATTCAACACCGTCAACCTCTAACGTTTCATTTGTTGTAGCTGTAGATTTTGTTAAAAACACATCGTCGTTAGACATGTCTTTAAATGCTACTAATCTATAATTTTCTGGATGTATACCTTTTTTCATCGCGTTACGCTTTAAATCTTATTTTTCGAGGTGCAAATTTAAGTAATTTTTATAAATG
>CALDUF010000081.1 GCA_937923515.1 uncultured Flavobacteriaceae bacterium | reverse complement strand
TTCTAAATCATTATGTTTACCTGAAACACGTCAACATTTTTGAGAATCAGCAATTCGAGAATTCTTTGGCTCTGCATTTCCTAGAAAATACTCTTTAAAAGGTACCATGCCAGCATTTACGAACATTAAAGTGGGATCGTCTTTTAAAACCATTGGCGCAGACGCAACTATACTATGTTTCTTTTCTTCAAAAAAACTTAAAAATTTGGAACGGATATCTTGTGATTTCATGTACTTATATTGAAAACCTTATTAGTAAACTGATCTTAAATTATTAATAACACTAAACAATTTCTATCTTTATGCAATAAAATTTATTTTAAATTTAAACAAACACCTTCCTACATGCCGTATTTTATGTTAAATGATAACATATTTTTTTTGTAGGTTTGTTTGTTTACACATTACATGTAAAGAATTTATTGTTTAATTCAAGATGCAAAAATAGTATATTTTAGGAAATGAGTAAGGTAAAATATTATTACGATCCAGAATCGCTCTCTTACAGGAAAATTGAGCGCAAAAAACGCAATACCTTTAAGTTTATTACGGTATTCTTACTTGCTGCTGCGCTTTTTGCTTTTTTGTTTGTTTTTATTGCAGGACATTATTTTGAATCTCCAAAAGAAAAGGCACTAAAACGAGAGCTTACCAACATGCAATTGCAGTTTGATTTACTGAATAAAAAAATGAATGAAGCCGAAACGGTTTTGGCAAATATTGAAGATAGAGACAATAATATTTACCGTGTTTATTTTGAAGCAAACCCTATTCCTGAAGAACAACGTCGTGCTGGTTTTGGGGGCATAAATCGCTATAAAAATTTAGAAGGTTATGATAACTCATCGTTAATTATTGAAACCAGTAAACGTCTTGATGTGTTACAAAAACAAATTGTAGTACAGTCTAAATCGCTTGATGAAATAGCGGTTTTAGCCGAAGAAAAAGAGGAATTATTAGCTGCGATTCCTGCAATACAACCTGTAAGCAATGAAGATTTAACACGTATGGCTTCGGGTTACGGCATGCGTTCTGACCCATTTACCAAAGCAAGAAAAATGCATTGGGGTATGGATTTTACTGCCCCTAGAGGCACGCCTATTTATGCCTCTGGCGATGGAAAAGTAGTGCGAGCAGATTCTGGTTCTAGTGGTTATGGTAAGCACATAAGGATAGATCATGGTTTTGGCTATACCAGTTTATATGCGCACCTTTACAAATACAATGTTAGAAAAAACCAAAAAGTAAAGCGCGGCGACTTAATTGGTTTTGTTGGAAGTACAGGGCGCTCTGAAGCACCGCATCTTCATTATGAGATTTTTAAGGATGGTAACCGTATTAATCCTATTAATTTTTACTATGGAAGTTTAACTGCTGAAGAATTTAGTAAGCTTTTAGAACACGCTTCGTTAGAAAACCAATCTTTAGACTAATGCACATAGATTTACCCGAAAAACGATATTATGGTATTGGCGAAGTAGCCAAAGCATTCGGTGTAAACGCCTCTTTAATACGATTTTGGGAAAAAGAATTTGACATTTTAAAGCCAAAGAAAAATGCGAAAGGTAATCGCAAATTTACACCAGAGGATATAAAAAACTTAAAGTTTATTTACCATTTGGTTAAAGAACGTGGTTTTACTTTAGAAGGTGCTAAAATTCATTTAAAAGAAGAAAAGAAAACAGCACTGAGTAACTTTGAAATTATTAGTAAATTAGAAGATATAAAAAGTCAATTAATTAAAATTAAGGATCATCTGTAGTTAAAATTACTGTTTTTACATTTACTAAAAAACAATCTCAAAACACGTAACTTTTTTATCACTTTTGAGTCTAACACATATCACTAACATTAAATAAAACTAGTATCATGAAGAAATTTTTACCATTGATTATTATCGGAATTATCGTCATTGGGCTTTATTCTTGGGGAAAAAACTTTAATAACACCGCTGTAAATTTAAAAGAAGAAGCCACCAAAACTTGGGCCAACGTAGAAAGTAGTTATCAACGTAGAAACGATTTAATTGGCAATTTGGTAAAAACCGTACAAGGTGCTGCAGATTTTGAAAGAGGCACTTTAAAAGATGTGATTGAAGCCAGAGCAAAAGCAACGTCAATGAATATTGATCCTTCAAATTTAACACCAGAACAAATTGCAAAGTTTAGCGAAGTACAAAGCGGATTGTCTGGTGCATTAAAAAGCCTTTTGGTGACCGTGGAGCGCTATCCTGAATTAAAAGCGAATCAAAACTTTTTAGAGTTACAAGCACAATTGGAGGGCACTGAGAATAGAATTAATGTAGCTAGAGACAGGTTTAATGAAGCTGTTGAGCCTTATAATAAACACATTAAAACGTTTCCAAATTCGTTGCTTGCAGGAGTTTTAAATTTTGATGACATGAGCTATTTTAAATCTGAAGCTGGTTCTGAAAATGCTCCTGATGTAGATTTTGACTTCAATTAATTTATTAAAATAAAATACTAATGTCCAACAACATTGAAGCATTTCTTACTGCTGAGGAAGAACAAGAAATTGTTGAAGCCATTCGAGTAGCAGAATTAAATACTTCTGGTGAAATAAGAATACATATAGAAAAAACATCCAAAGGCGATGCTACGCATCGTGCTTTGGAGTTGTTTCATATGCTAAAAATGGACAATACCAAACTACAAAATGCTGTACTTATTTACGTAGCTATAGAAGACCAAACTTTTGTGATTTATGGAGACAAGGGTATTAACGCTGTTGTTGATAAAGGGTTTTGGGACAGCACCAAAGATATCATACAAACGCATTTTAAAAACGGTAATTTTAAACAAGGCTTAATTGACGGTATTTTAAAATCTGGAGAACAGCTTAAATCCCATTTTCCTTATACTGACGATGATACTAATGAATTAACTAACGAGATTTCTAAAGAATAAGGTTTAGTATGCAGAGTTTAGTATTCAGTATTAAGTCGCAGTCACAGTCGCAGTCGCAGTTAAAGCTAAAAATGCTTGGTTTATTTTTACTTTTTACGTTTTCTGCTTTTTACGTGTCTTACGCACAATTTGATATTCCTAAAAAGCCAGATTTTCAAACTAGTGTTTACGATTATTATAAGCTACTAACACCTTCACAAAAAAAGAACCTCGAACAAAAACTTATAAAATACTCTGATACTACTTCTACTCAAATTGTTGTGGCTATAATTGCCTCTACAGAAGGTGAAGAAATAAAATATCTTGGTACCAAATGGGGACACGAATGGGGTGTTGGTGGCAGTAAAGAGGAAGATAACGGTATTTTTATTTTACTAGCTAGAGACGATAGGCGCATTGCCATAAACACTGGCTACGGTGTGGAACATTTATTAACCGACGCCATGTCTAGACGTATCATTGAACGTGACATTATTCCGTATTTTAAACAAAACAACTATTATGGCGGATTAAATAGAGGTGCCGATGCCATTTTTGAAGTGATGCAAGGTGAATATCAAGGTACTCGTCAATCTTCTAACACTAATGATTTTCCTGTTGGGCTAATTTTTATGCTGTTCTTTATATTCTTCATCATTTTAATTTCTGTATCTAAAAACAGACGCGGTGGCGGTGGCAGTGGTGGCAGAACAGGTGGTGTTGATGGGCGAGATATACTGGAAGCTATTATTTTAAGTAATATGGGACGTGGCAATTACCGCAGAAGTTCTCGTGGTTGGGGCGGTAGTTCTGGCGGAGGCGGCTGGTCATCAGGTGGTGGTGGCGGTTTTGGCGGAGGCTTCGGTGGCGGAGGCTTCGGTGGCGGCGGTGCTTCAGGAGGATGGTAATTTAGTTTGCAGTATTCAGTAGCAATGTGCAGTAAGTGCATAACAAAAAACTGCGGTTTCGACTAATGTTGTTTGATAGCGATTAGGAACGAACACTCCTAACTCCTAACTCCTAACCCCAAATTACTTCTTACGCATATAAACACTAATAGGCACGCCTTTAAACCCAAAATTCTCGCGAAGTTTATTTTCTAAAAAGCGCTTATAAGGCTCTTTTACATACTGCGGTAAATTGCAGAAAAATGCAAATTGTGGTTGTGGCGTAGGTAGTTGCATTATATATTTAATTTTCACAAACTTACCTTTGTAGGCTGGTGGTGGGTAATGCTCAATAATAGGTTGTAACACCTCGTTAAGCTCACTAGTTTTTATTTTTTTAGATCGGTTATTATATACCTCAACAGCCGTTTCTATAGCTTTAAAAATACGTTGCTTTGTTAACGCTGAAATAAATACAACCGGCACATCTGTAAAAGGCTCCATTTGTTTTTTTATAGCTTTTTCATAAGCTGCAACAGATTTATGATCCTTCTCAACCAAATCCCACTTATTTACTAGAACCACTATACCTTTACGGTTACGTTCAGCCAACCAAAAAATATTTTGTACTTGCCCGTCAAAACCTCTATTGGCATCTAAAACCACTAAACACACATCGGCATGCTCAATTGCCCTAACACTGCGCATTACCGAGTAAAACTCTAAATCTTCTTTTACTTTAGATTTTCTTCTAATACCAGCAGTATCTACCAAATTAAATTCAAACCCAAAACGATTGTATTTTGTATCAATAGAGTCTCGTGTTGTTCCAGCAATATCAGTAACGATATATCTATCTTCACCAATTAATGCATTGATAAACGACGACTTTCCAGCATTAGGGCGACCAACAACTGCAAAACGTGGCAACGCTTCCTCAATTGTTTCTTCTTTTTCAGGTAACGCTTCAACTAGCGCGTCTAAAAGTTCTCCCGTACCGCTACCATTTATACTGGCCACTGTATAATAATCGCCTAAACCCAAGGCATAAAACTCTACTGCATCTTCGGCACGTTTGCCGTTATCTACCTTATTCACCACTAAAAATACAGGCTTTTTAACCTTACGCAATAAGCCCGCAACATCTTCGTCCATTCCTGTTACGCCATCTTCAACATCTACCATAAAAATTATAGCATCTGCTTCGTCAATAGCCAATTCTACTTGCTTATCAATTTCAGCTTCAAAAATATCGTCGCTTCCTACAACATATCCTCCAGTATCAATTAATGAGAATTCTTTACCATTCCATTCGCATTTACCGTAGTGACGATCTCTCGTTACTCCGCTTACAGCATCAACAATAGCTTCTCTTTTTTGAATCATACGATTAAAAAAAGTAGATTTCCCTACGTTTGGCCTTCCTACTATAGCAACTATATTACTCATAATCTTAAAATTGGGTGCAAAGGTAGTGAACTCATTTTGACTTTTTGTTTTTAACAGAAAATGAGTTTAAAATTTGCATGGATAAATTGTTTTTGAAGTTTGTTAGGTTACTTCGTATACATCTATAGCACACAATATTAACAGATTTAGGACATAAAAAATCTAAGCCAAGTTTAATAATTAGATACTGATGAAAACACATGGTAATTAAAATAACACTATGTTATTTATTGTAGCCAAATCGTTTTAATTGGTTTTGATTGCTACGCCAATTTTTATTCACTTTTACATATAATTCTAAGTGAATTTGTTTGCCAAAGAATACCTCCAAATCTTTTCTAGCTTCAACACCAACACGTTTTAAGGCGCTACCTTTATGACCTATAATAATACCTTTTTGTGTTTCGCGTTCTACCATAATTACTGAGCGCATTCTAATAATATTTTCTTCTTCAAAAAACTCCTCGGTTTCAATTTCTACAGCATAAGGAATTTCTTTTTTATAATGCAACAGAATTTTTTCTCTAATTTTTTCATTGATAAAAAAGCGCTCTGGCTTGTCTGTTAATTGGTCTTTTGGATAAAATGCCGGTGACTCTGGTAATAGATCAATAATACGATTGAACACTTCTTTTACGTTGAAACCTTGTAGCGCAGATATTGGAAATATCTCAGCATTGGGTACTTTTTGAGTCCAAAGCTGCACTTGGTCTTCTAGTTGTTCTTGGTTAGAAGTATCTATTTTATTTAATAACAGTAATACTGGGATTTTGGAGTTGGTAATTTTTTTAAAAAATGCTTCATCTTTTAGATTTTGCTCACCAATTTCAACCATATAAATTAAAATATCGGCATCTTCAAAAGCAGATTTCACAAAATCCATCATAGAGGCTTGTAACTCGTAAGCAGGCTTAATAATTCCTGGTGTATCACTTAATACCACTTGAAAATCATCACCATTTACAATCCCCAAAATACGGTGTCTGGTAGTTTGTGCTTTAGATGTGATAATGGATAGTTTTTCACCTACAAAGGCATTCATTAGTGTAGATTTCCCCACGTTAGGATTTCCAATAATATTTACAAAACCAGCTTTATGATTCATTTTTAAAATTTATTACAAAGTTACAATCTATTTACGTTAAGATTTGCATAAATAAAAAAACAGGAAGCCTTAGGCTTCCTGTTTAAAAATCTATAATTTTTTAATTGACTTATTTGTCAAGTATATCAAGTAATTCTACTTCAAAAACTAAAGCAGAAAATGGCTTTATTGCTCCACCTGGTCTTGGGTTTGCGCCATAAGCTAACTCTTGTGGAATAAAGAATTTATATTTTGCACCTTCACTCATTAATTGTAAACCTTCAGTCCATCCAGCTATTACTTGCGTTACACCAAATTCAGTAGGTGTACCTCTATCTACAGAACTATCAAAAACAGTTCCATCAATTAACGTACCGTGGTAGTGCACTTTTACTTTATCTTGAGGTGTTGGTTTTGCACCATTACCTTCTTTAAGTATTACGTATTGTAAACCACTTTCTGTAGTTAAAACACCTTCGTTATTCACATTTTCTTTTAAGAATTTTTCACCAGCTTCTTTGTTAGCACTATACTTAGCTTCAGCTTCTTTTGCAGCACGTTCTTGCTGTCTTTTCATGATTTTTTCACGATTTTTTTCAAAATAAGCTTGTACTATACCTTGTGCTGCTTCTTTGTCGATAATTGCATCAGTAGAATCAATAACGTTTAAATACCCAGCCATAAATAAATCATTATTAATATCTTCAAAATTGGTAAGCACGCTATTTCCAACATCCATTCCAATAGCATAACTTACTGAATCTATCTCTGTTTTTAATGCATCTTTAGTTACTGCTCCTGGTTTATTTTGACAAGAAGCTAAACTTACAACAATTGCTAAAATTGATAATTTAATTAATCTCATGGTCTAATATTTGTTTTTTATAGACGCCAAATGTAACGAAATTAAGTACACAAAAAAAACGTATTAACGTTCTATTTAGAAGATGTGTTTTTGTAAAAACGCCTTGTGTAACATCCTAATTACATACAGTTAACAAATAGCATATTTCGAAAAAAAGACAAACATTTATATTATTGAGGAGTAATGTTAGCATCTTTAGTCATTACAAATTTATCTAACTCAAAACCGTCTTCTCGCATCGAAAACATAACCACATGTTCTCCTGCTTGTTTTATATCAAGATAAATGGTATTGGGTGTACCACAGTGGTTTTTGGGAACACGTTGTGCTGAAGACCACGTCCAGTTGTATTTGCCTTTACAGAGTTGTATGCGTTGGCCGCTTTTAGGCCAATGCCCATCTAAACCTACATGAATACCATTATCCTCTGCACCACTAGAAAATGCTTTAACCCAAATGTAATAGCGCCCGGGCGAATTCACATTAATTTTATACGCTACTATCCCACCAGCTCCTGGAGTTGGATAAAAATTCTCACCACGCTGTAGCGTATCATCGTGTGTAACTCGGGTATCTGGTAAAGCTTCAATATATGCTCCGCCACTGGCATTTTTTGTATGATCTTCTATATTTGCAAATGGTGTATGCTGTTTTGCTTGCCTAATATACCATTGTCTTGGACTGTTATTATTGGAGTTAAAATGAAAATTTTCAGCTTCAATGTCAATACTCGCATTAGTCATTTTAAACGCTGTTGCCTGTTGCAGCTCTTTAGAATTCAAAATATTAGTTTTATGAAATGATATACTGCGCCATCTTCCTCTAGACCAAGCTGTACCCCCTTTTTCAGGAAGTTTTCCGTTTGAATGTGCATTAGAAGTTACTGTTAAGGTATCGTTTGTTTTAAGATATAAAGTTCCAAAATTTAAATCTACTGTTTTAAAAGACGCACTAACCTCAGGATTACTTTTTGTTTTCACCTTAACGTTATTAACACTTAGATGGTAACTAGACTCACCATCTTGTTCTGCCATGGTTTGCAACACTACTTTGTACATACCTGTAGCGCCTTTAAACACTGCTTTTGCACTAGCAAACCCTTTACGTTGTGCTTCTTTAGATGCATTTATTGCTAGTGCTTTATTTTTTTTATCCTTGTAATACAATGTCTTTTTTGTGTTGATAATTTGAAAATCTGATAAGGCATTCAAAACAATGGCTGCTGGCTTAACTTCTGGAGTTTTTTGTTGAATGGATGTGTTTTTTATAAGCGCAACCCAATCACCATCCTGTTTTGGAGGCATCCCAATTGTAACTACATCTCCGCCTTTTACTGATTTTACTTTACCTTTTTTTAAATTTCCACCAGTTTTAGGATTATACCAACGCACCGAAAATTTTCCTGAAACTTCAGTTAAATTCAAAGTTAAAACCTCTGCTTTAGGTTGATACACAGCATATAGCTCACCTTTTTTTGACAATACATAATCGGTTTCGCTTGTGGTTACATCATTAGACGCTTTTAATGAGTTATCAGATAGATATGAATTAAAGAAATGTAATGCATGATTGGTTTGTTCCCAAAGTTTAGCTCGAGACCGCCAATCTTCACACTTTAAATCATTATGATCATACTTATAACCAAAATACCATTCTACACCAGAGCCACCTGCCATTAAGTTCCCCCAAAGTACATTTGTACGCATATGATTATGATTTGGGTCATCGGCATCAGGTTTTGCACCTGTATGCGCTGGCCCTATTTCGTCTAAAAATGCTACCCATGGTTTATCAAAATCTTTGGACTTTTTTATCCATTTATTGGTTGTATAGTTTACGTCGTTAGGGTTTTTAATTTGCATTGAAATGCCATCTACATAGGGATAACCCAATAATGGATTTAAAATATGATCTTGAGCATCCGCCACGGCATGGGTGTGTATTACAACGAGATTGTTGTAAGGATCATTTGTTTTAATATATTTTGCCATTGCTTTTCTATCGGCATCACTCTGCGCTTTTGGCGCCCAAGTTTGGTATCCGTTTTCTTCACCCAAATTCCAGATGAGTCCCAAATGGTGCGAAAATCTAGCAATTAATTCGCGGTAATATAGTTTACGTTGGGTTTTAAGCTCGCCAATATCTAATAGTAATTCATTTTCAGTTTCTTGGGTAATAATGTGCAATAACATTCCTAAATTATCCATGTGATCAAAAACTACTTCCCATTGATCTAGCTTGCTACAATCAAATCGATAACGTTCGTTTTCATCCGTCCACGGCCAAACATCATTACCATCACCCTGTACATTCATTGTTAAAAAATAAACAGAATTCATGCCTTTAGAAGCTAAATAATTTAATGCACCAATAATAGATTTACCTTTACCATTGTTCCATGTAGGATTGCCATCTACCCAATCTTTTAAATGCGTATCGTATTTATGTGATGGTGGTGTTTGGTCAAATTCATGATACGCCAAAAAGTTCTCAGGACTACCAGCGCCGCCTTTAAAAAACACCTCTTTAGTGTCGCTGTATACAGGATATGTGGTTCCATTGTATATTACTCTGCCCTTCTTTCTGAATACTGATGTTTCGCTTTCATGGTTATTCTCAGTAACCGTAAATTTACCTTTAGCGCCATTAAAACTTACAGGTTCACCAGCATAAATATCAGCATTAACCGCAATATTTTTGCCGTGTCTAAAAAACACTTCATATTCCCATTCGCCAACAGTGTCAGGTATAAACCTTACCTTCCAAATATTACCTGAAGTAGCACTAGTTTCAGATGCGTTACCATCAGCTGCAAAAAACCCAGGAACAGTAAAAATTCTGCCTTCGTTTTTAAAGATCACATTTAACCTGTAATTTAAAAATGGATTATCTTCATCGTTTTCACTTAGCATCTCCCCTTCAAAATTCAAAGTTACCTTATGCCATTTTTTTAGTGCACCTTCAATTTTAACATCCTGTGCTGTAGAAGTGATTGAAAAAAAACATAATAAAATAAATAAAATAAAAACGTGTTTCATGAGTATTTGCAATAGTTTAGTAGGTAGTGAAATTACTATTTTATTAATTTAAGGCAAAAATTAATGAAACATTCTGTGTGAATTGAGTAACATACCATTTTCGTAGCTTCATTTTTTTTTTGATATAATACGACCTAATTAATTAACTTTAAACATTCTACACCTTGTTTTTTATGAATACACCGGTATTAACAACATGCTATTTTACTTTAATTATTACGTGTTGTTTTAATACTGTTTTTGCACAACATGATATTTGGATTGATAAAGACGAAAATGAGGATTACGTTGCGCGCCACGAATGCTCTTTTGTACAAGCTGGTAAAGCGTTTATAATGTTTGGAGGGCGAGAGCAAGCGCAACAATTAGATATTTACAATTACACCACCGATACTTGGAGTACTGGCGGTAGCGCCCCAAAAGAATTTAACCATTTTCAAGCTACGTTTTACGAGGGTTTTATTTGGGTAATTGGAAGTTTTAAAACCAACACATTCCCCAACGAAATACCGGCAGACCACATTTGGCTTTACTTTCCACCAACTAAAACTTGGATAAGAGGTCCTGAAATACCCCAAAACAGAAGACGCGGTGGCGCTGGTTTAGCGCTCTATGATGATAAATTCTATTTGATTGGTGGTAATACAAAAGGCCATAATGGTGGTTATGTAAATTGGTTTGACGTTTATAGCCCAATTACCAATAGTTGGACCGTGCTAAATAATGCACCAAACGCTAGAGATCATTTTAGTGCTGTAGTTGCTAATAACAAATTATATGCTATTGCTGGTAGACAATCTGGTGGCGAAGGTGGTGTATTTACCCCATTAATTGCCCCCGTTGATGTATATGATTTTAAAACTAAAACATGGGCACACTTAAAGCAAGAACTACCAACACCCAGAGCAGCACCAAGTATTGCTTTATTTAATAATGAATTGTTTGTTATGGGAGGTGAAGGCTCTGGAAAAGGACCCGCATACCACTTAGTTGAAGCTTATAACCTTAAAACCAAAACATGGTCTAAAAAAGCAGATATGCGCTACCCTAGACATGGCACGCAAGCCATTGTTTCAGGAAAAGGTATTTATGTTGCAGGCGGTTCTCCTAAACGTGGCGGTGGCAGGCAACGTAATATGGAGGTTTACAATTGTGATGCGCCATCAGGTAAAAATATTATTCCTAGCACACTAAAAGCACCTAAAACCATTTGTATTTCTGTAGGTAATACAAAGACGATTAAAATTAAAAATACTAGCGGAAATTCTGGAATATTTATTACTAGTATCCGTATAGAAAACGATACGAATAACGCTTTTAAACTGCTTAGTGATTATAGTTTTAAACTTATAAAGCATAATCAATCTTCAGTACTAAATATCAAGCACATTAATATTAGCAAAAATGCAGAAGCAAAAGTGGTAATAACTTATAATGGCAACCATAAAGCGGTTATACAATTATCATCAAAATAATCGAATTTAAAAAAACTATGTGTGCAAAAGTGCTTTATTGTGGTGCACTTTCTACAGCCATATTTAAATTATCAACTATATAGGCGCCTAAATTTCTACCTTGGCTTACACCAACCTCAACTGCTGCCCTATAATGTATACCGCCATACATTCTACTTATAGCAGCTTCATCAGCTGCTGCATTAAAGGATGTAAAACTTCTAATAGGTAAACCGTAGGCAACCTCAGTATCGTCATCAAACTGAAAATTATCTCCAAAAATTGAAGTAAGCGCCGTTGCTGCTGCTCCAGAAACCACACTATGCCCACTGGTATATTCAGGAAATGGCGGAGTTTGTAGTACTGGTTTCCAACTATCGTCTATATACTTGTTAATTAGTGTTTCGGGCCTAATGAGGTTACTCCTGTACTTTTCATTCCAACAACTTATAAAGGCATCTGCAATTGTAATAGAGGTTTTGGTATAGGCAAAAAGCGCCTTATCAAAATCTGCATTGGTTTTATTGTTTGCTATTTTTGTGATACCTATCCAATGCGCGCCAGGAGATATTTTTTTAGTAGCAAACATTAAATGTCCTCGTGTTACAGACACATACGGGTTGCAATCCTAAAATTGAGCAATGGCTATTTCTTCATAATCATCACCTTTTTCTGTAATCTCATTACTAATATCATACACCTCTTTAACCTCATTGTAAAAAGGGGTGCCTTTTTCCATAGAAAATGTTGGAGGCGGTATAGGTTTAAACTGGTCT
>CALDUF010000080.1 GCA_937923515.1 uncultured Flavobacteriaceae bacterium | reverse complement strand
TTTAAAAATACGTCCCTTTTAATCCTAGACCAGTCGTTTCTTCCAAACCAAACATCAAATTCATGTTCTGTACTGCTTGTCCTGATGCGCCTTTCAATAAATTATCAATAGTACTAGTAATTAACAATTTACCGTTATGTTTATGTAAATGCAACAAGCACTTATTTGTATTCACCACTTGTTTCATATGTAAAAAATCGTCTGACACAAACGTAAACTTTGCGTCCTTGTAAAACGATTTATAAATGGTTTTTGCATCTTCAACATCGCCCTCAAAATCGGTATAAATCGTTGCAAAAATACCTCTAGAAAAATTACCCCTATTTGGCATAAAAATAATTTCAGAAGACACATCGTTTTGTAATTGATTAACCGATTGGTTAATCTCTCCCAAATGCTGATGCGTAAATGGTTTATAATACGAAAAATTATTGTCGCGCCATGTATAATGCGTAGTTGCAGATAACGATGTTCCTGCACCAGTAGCACCGGTAACAGCATTAACATGCACATCGTTTTTAATTAAACCAGCATTTGCAAGTGGCAATAACCCTAATTGAATTGCTGTTGCAAAACACCCAGGGTTTGCAATATATTTAGCGCTTACAATAGCAGCTTTATTTAATTCTGGCAACCCGTACACAAACGTTTTACCTTTAAAAACTTTATCAGCTTCCAGTCTAAAATCGTTTCCTAAATCTATAATTTTAGTGTTTTCAGAAAATGTATTAGCCGATAAAAATTTTACCGAATTACCATGACCTAAACATAAAAACAACACATCTACATTTGGATTTACAGTATCCGTAAACTTCAAATCTAAACTCCCCACTAAATCTTGGTGCACTTTACTAATGTTGTTCCCAGCATTACTTGTGCTAAACACAAAATCAATTGCCGTTTCAGGATGATTAATTAACAATCTAATTAATTCGCCTGCGGTATAACCTGCGCCTCCTATAATTCCAACCTTAATATTTCCCATCTTTTATTCATTTATGTGTCATGTCGAAATGAGGAACGATTGAGACATCTCATAAAATAATTTTACTCAAATCATGAGATTTCTCCTGTCGTCGAAATGACTAAAATAGTTTCATTTTTCTTTTTTTTAGACCTATCAGGTTTTCAAAACCTGACAGAACTTTTAAATCCATTACGAATTTACTTGCTGATAAATCTTATTCTGATTCCCTAAAATTTTAATAAAGCCTTTGGCATCATCTGCAGTCCACGCTTTGTTTTCTTCACCATAGCTTCCAAACTTTGCACTCATTAAATCGTGTTGAGATGTTATGCCATCTAACGAGAAATGATACGGTTTTAATGTTACCGTAACATCGCCTGAAACTTTTTCTTGGCTGTTAGATAAAAATGCTTCAATATTTCGCATTACAGGGTCTAGATATTGACCTTCATGTAAATGCATGCCATAAAAACTAGACAAATATTCTTTGTGCTGTAATTGCCACTTTGTTAAGGTATGTTTCTCTAATAAATGATGTGCTTTTACTGTAATTAAAGCTGCAGCAGCCTCAAAACCTACTCGCCCTTTTATCCCAACAATAGTATCGCCCACATGAATATCTCTTCCTATAGCGTAAGCAGAAGCTAAATCATTCAGTTTTTCAATGTTTACTTCAGGTGCACTTGCTTCACCATTTAAGGCTACAAATTCGCCTTTATTAAAAGTTAAGGTTACTTTTTCTTCGCCGTCCTTTTCTAACTGCGATGGGTACGCTTCGCTTGGTAATGGGTTTTTAGAAGTTAAGGTTTCTGCGCCTCCAACACTCGTTCCCCAAAGTCCTTTATTTACTGAATATTGTGCCTTTTCCCAAGACATGTCTATACCATTAGCTTTTAGATACTCAATTTCTTCTTGCCTCGATAGTTTTTGATCTCTAATAGGCGTAATAATTTTAATACCAGGGGCCAACGTTTGAAAAATCATATCAAAACGCACTTGGTCATTCCCAGCACCTGTGCTTCCGTGCGCAATATATTCTGCATCAATACTTTTAGCGTATTCTATAATTTCAATAGCTTGAATGATACGCTCTGCACTTACAGATAGCGGGTATGTGTTATTTTTCAATACGTTACCAAACACAAGATACTTTACCACTTTTTGGTAAAATGTAGCTACTGCATCAATATTTTTATAAGTGCTTACGCCCATTTTATACGCATTACTTTCAATATGGGTAATCTCTTCTTCTGAAAATCCTCCAGTGTTTACACTTACTGCATGAACATCATATTCTTTTGATAGACTTACCGCACAGTATGAAGTATCTAATCCACCGCTATATGCTATTACTAACTTCTTCATGAATTCTATTTAAATTTTATTTTTAAGAACCTTATTAAACTGATTAATTTTTGATTCGAAATACGGATTAACGTAATATTTATACTTGTACTCATCTCTTAATTTCCCTAATTTCTCAAGAGTTTCAATTAAAACAGGAGACAAATCTTTTAGGGTTATAAACTTCATACCCAACAACTCGTTGTTATGATGTACTGTAGGCTCTTGCGCTATCGAAATCAAAAAATCTTTAGTAAACTTTTTAGTTAAACAATCCATCAACAGTAATCCTAGATTATGATTTCTATACGTTTTATGTATCCATAATGAAGAACGTTCGTAAACCGAATGTTTCTCAATAGTATGCCTATGCGCAAATATGTGTCCATAAATCTCACCATTTTTCATGATAAGAAAACATCCATTTTTAAGACGGTCTAATAACATGCCCACACTTGCATGATACATTGCTGGTAAATTTTTAGTACGCTCAGAGATAATCTGTAAATCTGCTTTAGAAATCTCATACGTAAACACAAGCTCTAGTCCATTGGCTTTACAAAAAGCATTGGCTTTATCTACAACTGTATTTTTCTCTATATTCAATATTGAATTCATTTTTCAATTATTGCCAAACCCCATATATAGCAAGGTTTAGAAAGCTTTTTCAGCTTTTAAATTTATACTCCTAAAAAAATAACGAAAATCAGAAAGTGAATTACTTTCTTAAACAGATACACCCCACTAGGGGCGAGTGTGAGGAAAACGCACAACAACTGTTTCAGTATTTGCTACTGAAACAAAAGAGATAAAAGATATGTTGTTTCCTGTTTTCACTGAATAACCATCTTAACTATTAACTCTAAATCGTCGGCGTAAGCCCCTTTCGTTAATATAAGCGGCAAAATTACAACTTATTATGAATTACACAACATTAAAAACAAATATCTTACGTTTTTACATATCGTAATCATTTAACTACAAACCTAAAATACCTTTTAAATAATCGGCATCAATAGCACCACCAGCAAAATCATCAAAACTACGCGTTGCCGCTTCAATAATATGTTTTTGAATAAATGGTGCGCCTTCTCTTGCGCCTTGTTCTGAAGATTTTATGCAGCATTCCCATTCCATAACCGCCCATAAATCCAATCCATATTTAGTCAGTTTTGAAAAAATACCGCTAAAATCTACTTGTCCATCGCCCAAACTTCTAAAACGCCCAGCACGATCTTTCCAATCGGCATAACCACCATAAACACCTTGCTTACCGGTTGGGTTGAACTCAGCATCCTTTACATGAAACGCACGTATACGCTCATGGTAAATATCTATAAACGCCAAATAATCTAACTGCTGTAGCACAAAATGACTTGGGTCGTACAAAATATTACAACGGTTATGATGTCCCGTAGCCTCTAAAAAACGTTCATACGATATCCCATCGTGCAAATCTTCCCCTGGATGAATTTCATAACACACATCCACACCTTGTGCATCAAAATGATTTAAAATAGGTAGCCAACGTGCCGCCAATTCCTTAAAACCCATCTCTACCAATCCGTTAGGACGCTGCGGCCATGGGTACACAGTATGCCACATCAACGCTCCCGAAAACGTTGCATGTGCCTTTAAGCCCAAACGCGCGCTTGCCGTTCCAGATTTTTTTACAAAATCTATCGCCCATTCCGTTCTAGCTTTTGGGTTGCCTCTTACGACTTCTGGCGCAAACCCATCAAACATGGTGTTATACGCAGGGTTTACAGCCACCAATTGCCCTTGCAAGTGTGTCGATAATTCTGCGATTTCCAAGCCGTACGACGCCACTTTCCCTTTCAACTCATCACAATACGTTTGGCTATCCGCGGCCTTCTCAATGTCAATTAATCCCGTTTCCCAAGTTGGTATTTGTATACCTTTATATCCTAAATCTGAAGCCCATTTGCACATGCCATCCAAACTGTTAAACGGCGCTTCACTTCCTGCAAATTGCGCTAAAAATACTGCTGGTCCTTTTATAGTTTTCATAAAATATTGTTTATAAGCCCCTCCTAACCTCTCCAGAAGGGAGGAATTGAGAACTCAATTATTTTTTATTTGGGCGTTACCACAAGGGTCGGGCTTTACGTTGCAAGTCCTCGCACCTCCTACGTCGGGCTGTGGGCTTTCCACTGCAATCCCTAACGCGGGTGTGTTTGCCAATTTTTGTTTTATCCGCTAGTTAACTTATTATCAAATACCTTTAATTCAAAAAAGACCTGTCAGGTTTTAAAAACCTGACAGGTCTAGATATACGTTAAATTTTTGTCCAAGCTGCATTATTGGTATCACTTTCCACAGCAGCGTAAATAAATTTCATCCCACGAACACCATCGGCAATCGTAGGATAATCTGGTGTATCAGTAGATTTTCCTTCGTAAACAGCATTAACATGTGTTGCAAAATTTTTATAAATAGTAGCAAAAGCCTCTAAATACCCTTCTGGATGTCCCGCAGGAATTCTAGAAACCGCCAATGCTTCGTCATGCAAACCATTACCGTTTGGTGTGTATATTTTTTTAGGTGCTTCCAGCCAACGTGTTATCAGTTCATTCGGATTTTCTTGATACCATTCTAAGCTGCCTTTTGTACCGTACACTTTAATACCCAAGTTATTTTCTTCACCTAAAGCAATTTGCGAAATAGACATTGTACCTTTCGCACCATTTTCCATACGTATCAACATATTGCCATCGTCGTCCAAAACACGACCTTCGCCAAATCGACCTAAATCGGCCGCAATTTCCTCTATTTTTAATCCAGTAATGTATTCAATTAGGTTTTCGGCATGCGTACCAATATCGCCTAAAGCACCACCAATACCAGAACGTTTGGGATCTACTCTCCACGCCGCTTGCTTTTGCTCTGTTTTCTCCAAAGGTGTAGATAACCACCCTTGTAAATATTGCGCTTGTATTTTCCTAATGGTTCCAAGTTCGCCTTTTGCTACCATAGCTTTGGCTTGTTTTACCATAGAATTGCCAGTGTAATTATGTGTAAGCGCAAATAACTTTCCGCTTTTTGCAACAATCTTTTCCAGTGCTTCGGCTTCTTCTAAAGTTAAAGTTACAGGTTTATCTGAAACAACATGAAACCCATACTCTAAAGCCATTTTTGCTGGTGGAAAGTGCATATGATTAGGCGTTACAATAGCCACAAAATCCATTCTCACATCCTCAGGTAATGCTTTTTCCTTTTCAATCATGTCTTCAAACGTACCATAACATCGGCTTTCGTCTAAGCCAAGTGCTATACCAGATGTAATAGACTTTTCTGCAGTACTACTAAATGCACCACATACCAATTCAATCATCCCATCAATAGCCGCAGCCTTTCTATGTACATCACCTATAAATGAGCCAGCGCCACCGCCAACCATTCCCATTCTTAATTTCCTACTCATATTCTATTTAAGCTTCTACTTTATTTCTTTTTTTCATATACATATGTAATCCTAAAAACGCTGCAATAAGTATTGCAGGTAAGATAGACATGGTTCGTAACGCTTCCGCAGCACTTGCATTATCCATTAAATTACCCATTACAGGGAGCACAATTGATACTGAGAACATACCTGCACCTCCCATAATGGAAAGTCCCAAAGCACCAGTTTCTGGTAAATACTCTGCTACAAAACCAAGCATTGTTGGCCAGAAAAAGGTAACACCTACCGCAAAAACTGCGGCTGCAACAAACGTCATTCCACCACTAGATATGGTGAGCAACCACAAGCCTACAAACGTAAATATTGCCGAATATAACAACATTCCAGAAGGACTTAATTTATGCACAACCTTACCTGCAAACAAACGCCCCAAAGCCATAATACCATTAATAAATGCTAGTACTAACAAAGGTTTAGCTACCGAAGCTTTCAACAAAGATTCTATACGTTGTGTAGTTCCCAATTCTGATGCTGCAGTTAAAAACATACAAGCTACCATGAATAAAAACAAAGGCTTTAAAATACTTGAAAACATTTTTTTATTACTAATACCCAACTGCACACGCTCTGTTACTGGAATAGTTTGCCCTAAAAACAAAAATCCATAAATTGCTAAAGGCACAAACAAAGTGCCTACCATAACTTGCCAACTTAACCCTAAAACATCCATAACAAGCCAACCCACCAATGCACCAATTACGATACCTCCAGGAAACCATACATGAAACCGATTTAGCATTTTAGTTTTTTCCTCAGGATACATTGATGCTACCATGGGGTTTAAAGCAGCCTCCACAAAACCATTACCAATACCTATAAAAAGTGTTGCAATAAATAGTGACGTCATGGAATCTGCCAACAACGTTAACACAATACCAACAGCATGCGTTATAAACGCCATCCACGTTATTTTTTTAATACCTAATAAATCTACTAACGGGCCACCAATAATCATGGCTATTGTAAATCCAAAAAATGCTGGTGCAAAAGCATAACCAATTTGCTCTAAAGTTAAACCAACGCCTTCGGGACCAAAAACGGTTTCCAATCGTGCACGAATGGCAAACGTCATTGCTGTAGTAACTAAGGCTAAACAACTTGCTAAAAACAGCCTATTTTTATTAATATGCTCCATAATTTATTTAGTTTGGTTGGTTTTAATTTTAAGACAGTTGTTTCCCCACTTTAAGCAATAAATCTCTGGTTGCTTTTATGCCTTTATCTTCGGGTAAACGCTTACCTTCATATTCAACACCTACAAATCCTGTATAATTTGCGTCCTTTACCATTTTCATCACTTTCATAAAATCTATAGTGGTTTCGTTACCGTTGGCATCAAAATCATAAGACTTTGCGCTTACCGCTTTGGCAAAAGGGAGCAATGCTTCCATACCTTTATACCTATCGTAAACCTCTAAACAATTACGGTCTTTATCTTTAGTGATACAGAAATTTCCAAAATCTGGCAAGGTGCCACAATTTTCACTTTTCACATTTGAAAACACACCAGACATCCATTCTCCATTTGAAGAAAAGCCACCGTGGTTTTCAACTAAAATATTAATATTAGCATCTTTTGCATACGCTGAGAGTTGTTCTAAGGAATCTACAGCAGCTTTTGCAGCATCTACCTTATCAATACCTCCCGCTAAATTAACACGAATGGCATGACAGCCTAAAAAGTGAGCCGCATCTACCCATTTATGATGGTTTTCAATGGCCTGTAATCGTGCTTTTGCATCAGGGTGCGCCAATTCGCCCTCACCATCAATCATAATTAACACGTTTTGCTGCCCTTCAGCATCTGCCCTATTATTCATCTCTTTTAAATACGCTTTATCTGTCGCTTTATCTTTAAAAAAAGCATTTACATACTCCAAGCCTTCACATCCAAAACCTCTGGAAGCAGCAGCAAAATCAAGATTATTCATCTTCTTATCAAACAAAGCTTTATGTAACGACCATTGCGCCAGTGATATTTTAAAAAACAAATCCGCTTCTTTTTTATCCACCATAATAGCTTCTTGTGCCTGTTGTTTTGTTCCATTTTTACAAGCATAAATGCCTAATGCAGCTATTCCTAAACTTGCTTTAGATGTTTGTTTTACAAAATCGCGTCTTTTCATAAATTGAGTTATTAGTCGTTTATTACGTGGCTTTTAATGAGAACACATTAAGATCCATTTTATTCAGTAGAAAAATAAACTTTTAATCTATGCAAATTAATTAATTTTCGAATAATTAAGAATTTAATTATTAATTCCTTAAATTTTGCAATAATTAACTAGCAATTTACCCTTAAACTGACTTAATATTTAAATGATTGAAGATAAGATAACCGAATATCCTACCGTTTACGATGCTATTGTTATTGGTACTGGTATAAGTGGCGGTTGGGCTACTAAAGAGCTTTGTGAAAACGGACTAAAAACGCTTGTTTTAGATCGCGGTAGAATGGTAAAGCATATTGAAGATTACCCAACCATGTACCAAGACCCTTGGGATTTAAAACACAGAGGCATAAAAAACCCTGAAGATGTTAAAAAACAACCCAAACAAAACAAGTCTTATATATTAGCGCCTACAAGTCAGCATTGGTTTGTAGACGACTTTAAACACCCGTATAATGAACCCAAACCTTTTGATTGGATAAGAGGGTATCACGTTGGTGGGCGGTCGCTTATGTGGGCAAGACAATCGTACCGATTGAGCGACTTAGATTTTGAAGCCAATAAAAAAGACGGGTATGGTGTGGATTGGCCTATTCGCTATAAAGATATTGCACCTTGGTATGACAAAGTAGAAGAATTTATTGGTGTATCAGGACAAAACCTAGGTTTAGCACAATTACCCGATGGCAAACTAAGTAAACCTATGGACTTAAATTGTGTTGAGCTTGAGCTTCAAAAGAAAATAAAAGAAAATTTTGATGATCGTTTGTTAACTATAGGTAGAGCAGCTCATAAAACAGGAAATGCTATGCATGAAGGACGCTCTAATTGTCAGTTTAGAAACAGGTGCGTTCGTGGTTGCCCTTTTGGAGGCTATTTTAGTAGTAATTCATCAACACTACCTGCTGCGGAACGCACAGGAAACATGCACCTAAGACACAATTCTATAGCTTACGAAATTGTTTATGATGACAACAAAGGGATTGCATCAGGTGTGCGCATTATTGATGCTGAAACGCACGAAAAAATATTTTTTAAAGCCGCTATAATTTTTTGTTGCGCTTCTACAATAGGAAGTACAAGTATTTTAATGCAATCTAAATCTAAACGTTTTCCTAATGGTTTAGGTAATGATAGTGGCGAGCTTGGGCATAACATCATGGACCATACCTCAAAATCTGGCGCTTCTGCTAAAGTAGAAGGTTTTGATGATAAACATTATAAAGGACGAAGACCCAACGGTTTTTACATACCACGTTTTAGAAATATAGATGAAAAAACAAAACAAAAGCGCTTTTTACGTGGTTATGGTTTTCAAGGAAGAGCCAGTAGAACCAACTGGAGAGAAGGTATGGGCGAGCTTAGTTTTGGTAAAGACTTAAAAGAAAAACTATTCAAACCTGGAGAATGGCATATTGGTATGACTGGTTTTGGAGAATGTTTGCCCTACCACGATAACAAAATAGAACTAAACTATGATAAATTAGATGCTTGGGGATTACCAACTGTAGATTTTCATGTGACGTTTAGAGAAAATGAATTTAGGATAAAGGAGGATATTGAACAACAGGCTATAGCAATGCTTAAAGCCGCCGGATTTAAAGATGTAAAAGGACATAATTACGAAAGTACGCCAGGAATAGCTATTCATGAAATGGGTTCTGCTAGAATGGGGCACGATCCTAAAACCTCTGTACTCAACAAATACAACCAAGTACACGCGGTACCAAATGTTTATGTAACCGATGGATCTTGTATGACATCATCGGCATGCCAAAACCCATCTTTAACCTATATGGCCATTACCGCTAGAGCTGCAAATTATGCCGCATCAGAGTTTCATAAAAACAAAAAAACACATTAAGATGGATAGAAGAACCGCACTAAAAAATTTAAGCCTAAGTTTAGGTTACACTGTTGCAGTGCCTACTATTTTTAACATGCTATCGTCTTGCACTGCTGAAGCCGAAGGTTGGAAACCTCTTTTTTTATCTTCAGAAGAAAAACATATGGTTACGCATTTAGCGGATATTATTCTACCAAAAACAGACACTCCAGGAGCTTTAGATGTTAATGTACCGCAATTTATAGATGTGATGTATCATGATATTGAACAACCTCATCGGCAAGAACGTTTTAAAAAAGGAGCTGCTTTATTTGCTAAAGCGTTTAGATCTCAATTTTCCACCAAAGCATCAAAAGGTAATAAAACACAATTTGAAACTCAACTAGCATCGTACTTTAACCTTTCAGACGAAGCTACTGCTGCTGTTTTACAGCAACACTACAATACTGAAGACGAGATGGCACCTGCTGAAACGGATGATTACTTACTCTATAATTTTCTTTTATCTATAAAGGTATATACCATGTTTGGATACCTAACTTCTGAAAAAGTTGGAGAAGAGGTATTAAATTACGACCCCATTCCTGGAGAACTTATAGGTTGTATTTCTGTTGAAGATCTTCCAAATGGGAGAGCATGGTCTTTATAAACTATAATTATACAATGACCCGTAATCGTATTGCCATTATTTTTTTATTGCTTTTGATTGTTTCATGTAACAGGCATGAAAAAGAAACATGGACACCTCTATTTAACGGTAAAAATCTAGAAGGTTGGACTCCAAAAATTAGGAAACATCCGTTAGGAGATAATTACAAAAATACATTTGTGGTAGAAGAGGGTATTTTAAAAGTATCTTATAAAGCTTACGATTCGTTTAACGGTGACTACGGACACCTTTTTTACAAAACGCCTTACAGCAATTATAAATTTAGAATGGACTATCGTTTTACTGGCGCGCAAATTCTTGGAGGTAGGCCGTGGGCATTACGCAATAGCGGCATTATGATTCATTGTGAAGACCCTAAAAATATGGAGCTAGACCAAAATTTCCCTGTGAGCATAGAAGTACAACTTTTAGGCGGAAATGGTGAAGATGAACGCTCTACTGGAAATTTATGTACCCCAGGAACACATGTATTTTACAAAGACACTCTAGTTACTGAGCATATTATAAAATCGTCCTCAAAAACCTATCATGGTGAGCAATGGGTGCATGTTGAGATTGAAGTAAGAAACGATTCTATCATCAAACATTTTATTAATGGCGAGAACGTCTTACAATACAACAAACCACACATTGGTGGCGGTGCTGTTAACACAGGAAATAAGTGGAAACCAAAAAAAAACCAAGCATTAAAGAGCGGCTACATTTCACTACAAAGTGAAAGCCACCCAGTTGAATTTAAAAATATTGAGCTTTTAAAACTCTAGTATTAAGACACATATCCACTGATTTTTTCATGAATGGCTTTTGCAGCTAATTCCCCCGAAAGCATTGCTGCATTTAACGATCCATTCAGCAAGGTATCACCAGCTAAATATATAGAATTAGTTAATTGTGTTTCAGAAGGATATACGCTGTAAGAGACGTTTGCTAGATCTGGTAACGCCTTTTTTATGGTATATGTTTTTAAATGTTTTAGTGTAGTAATAGAAAAGTGTTGCTTCAGCTCTTCTTTAATTTTTGTAATCAAAGTGTCTTCAGTTAAGTTGTGATGTTTAACAACACATACCGACACCAATTTATTGGGTTGATTTTTAGCAAAAGGAAACGAAATAGAGTTGATAAGTGCATCTTCAACATCTGCTACTAAACCAATAATATTTTTTGGAAACACCATGGCAGCATCCACTTCAAAATACAATGTTTGTGTACTTTTCCATTGTATTTCAGAATTTGCCATATTTGGAATTAAACTAGACGCCTCAGTAGCTACAATACAGTAATCAAAATTAAATTTAGAATCATCAAGTAGTATTAGAGTATGTTCTTTAAGCGTTTTTACATGATGCTGATACTTAACATTAGTATGCTTTAACTTATGCAATAATTGATTTGGTATGGCTTGAATACCTTGCCCAGGAATCACTGCGTTACCTTCTCCAAACATTTTAAAGATAAATTCAAACATTCTTGAGGAGGTGTTTAAATCGGTTTCAAGAAAAATACCAGTAAAGAAAGGCTTGAAAAAATCGTTTATGATAGCATTAGAAAAACCAAAACGTTTTAAATATTGATGTGTACTTAATGCTTCATCATCGAAAATAGCGTCAATAGATTTTTTACTAAGAATCCTATTTAGTTTGAATACTTTTAGTTTATCTGAAAAAGAACCTACAGCTGAAAAGAGTGTTGGCCATAGCATGGATATGTCTCGTAAAGGATCGCCAATAGAATACCGTTTCCTATTTTTAAAAATATAAGATCCTGACACAAAAGGTTGCAGCTTTAGTACATCATAATCTAAATATTTTTTGGCCATTGGATATGCACTAAGCAATACCTGAAAGCCTTTATCTAGAGTATAACCTTCTATTACATCGGATTGTACTCGCCCACCAACTTGTTTATCAGCTTCAAAAATTGTTGGCTTATAGCCATAGGCTTCTAATTGTAGTGCTGCAACTAAACCACTTACTCCTGCTCCAATAATAGCAATATTTTTGTCCATTTTTTCAAACTTATAGTTACAAAATTACGTGTTGTAAATGAAAAAGGTGCTTTATTTTTAAAAATAAAGCACCTTTAAACAAACGTAACGTTTTATTTTACTCTACAATAAATTTGCCTTTCATTAAAGCATAATGCCCTGGGAAGCTACATAAAAAATCGTAGGTTCCTGCTTCTGGTGCTTCAAACTCTACCGTGGTAGTTTGCCCACCTCCTATTAAATTAGTGTGCGCAATTACATCACCTTCAGCGCCTTTAGGTATATAAGCATTATCCCTAGCAGTAGCAGCTTTGTTGCCAAATGCGGTTAGGTTTACACCTTTGTTTAAAATTACTACATTATGCCCCATTACGTTTACATCCATTTTTCCTGTATGGCGTAACGTAAGTTTTACCTTTTGGCCTGCTTTAACCTTTAGTTCATTTTTATCAAATTTCATGGCATCACTAGCAGAAATTACTAGACTAGCAACGTTTTCATCAACTTTAGTTTCAACCTTTTTTGTACCTAGTTTTAACTTTTCTTTTGGCGCTTCTTTCTTTTTATCGTTGCCACAACCAAATAAAAATAGACTAATTGATACTACAGTAAATAAGAGTTTCATCGTTTTCATAAGCTATTTATTTTGTTTAACACAAATATACAAATAGTTAAACAATATTTGAAATATTGAGATATAGCATAACCTACATCGTTATATATTAAAATCATTCTAAATAATAATGTTACAAAATATAATCTGTACTAATAAAGTTAGATGTTTTCTTATCTAGCAACTCATTTAAAATAGCATTGTTGTATTCGTTATCTTTTGAAGCCACAAAGGTTCTAATAGAAAATGAACGTAATGCATCGGTTACACTTAACGTTCCAACAGCTGAATCTTTTCTACCTGTAAATGGATATATATCTGGACCACGTTGGCAAGAGCTATTTAAATTAACGCGACACACTAAATTTACCAAGGTATCAATTAGTGGCGATAAGGTATTAATATTTTTACCAAACAAACTTACTTGCTGTCCGTAATCAGACTCTGCCATATCATTTAAAGGCTCATCAATATCAGAGAATGGTACAACTGGAATTACTGGTCCAAATTGTTCTTCTTTAAATACGCGCATATCTTTTTTCACTGGAAATAATACAGCTGGAAAAATAAAATTATCAGAAGTATCACCACCTTTTTTATTTAAAATTTTAGCACCTTTTTCTGTAGCATCATCAATCAATTCTTGAATATACGCTGGCTTATCTGCTTCGGGTAATGGCGTTAATTTCGCACCATCATCCCAAGGGTTTCCAAAGGCTAATTGGTCTACTTTAAAGGCAAATCGTCTATTAAACTCTTCAACTATAGACTCATGTACATACAACACTTTTAAGGCTGTACAACGTTGCCCATTAAAGGATAAGGTGCCTGCAATACATTCTTCAACTGCTAAATCTAAATCGGCATCTGGCAATACAATTGCTGGATTTTTAGCTTCTAAACCTAATACCATACGCAACCTGTTACCTTTTGGGTGTTGCCCTTGTAATGCATTTGCAGATTTACTATTACCAATTAATGCTAAAACATCAACTTTACCAGATTTCATAATTGGTGTTGCTAACACGCGCCCACGACCATATACTATATTAACGACCCCTTTTGGAAAACTATTTTGAAATGCCTCTAACAATGGTGAAATTAATAATACACCAATTTTAGCAGGTTTAAAAATGGTAGTATTACCCATAATTAAAGCAGGTATTAGCAAACAAAACGTTTCGTTTAGCGGGTAATTGTAAGGCCCTAAACACAATACTACACCAAGCGGTCCTCTACGAATATGGGCATGCACACCCGAATGTTTTTCAAATCGAGCAGAGTCTCTATCTAAATCCTTATAGGCTTCAATAGTATCATAAATGTATTCAATAGTTCTATCAAACTCTTTTTCAGAATCAGGTAAGTTTTTACCAATTTCCCACATTAGTAATTTCACGACCGCATCGCGCTTGGTTTTCATTTGTTCTACAAATTTTTCCATGCATGCAATTCTGTCTTCAACCTTCATTGTAGGCCAAAGTCCT
>CALDUF010000079.1 GCA_937923515.1 uncultured Flavobacteriaceae bacterium | reverse complement strand
GAAGAAGATCCTATTTTTGCCTTTAATAAAGCAATTATAGACGCAACGCATCACTTATGTGTTGCCTATAAGCCCAATACTGCGTTTTATGAAGCGTATGGCATCAAAGGTTGGAAAGCACTAGAAAAAACAATCAATTATTTGAATGAAACCCATCCAGAAATTTTTACGATTGCAGACGCTAAACGTGGTGATATTGGTAATACAAGTACCATGTATGCTAAAGCATTTTTTGAAGATTTAGCCTTTGATGCTGTTACTGTTGCCCCATACATGGGTAAAGACTCTGTTGAACCCTTTTTAGCTTTTGAAAATAAACATACTATTTTACTAGCGTTAACGTCTAATAAAGGCGCATTCGATTTTCAAACAAAAACCATTGACGGTAAAGAGGTGTACAAACATGTTTTAGAAATATCGAAATCTTGGACAAATTCTGAAAATTTAATGTATGTTGTAGGTGCAACCAAAGCTGAATATTTAGGCGCTATTCGTAACATTATACCAGATAGTTTTTTACTAGTGCCAGGAGTTGGTGCGCAAGGTGGCAACCTTCAAGAAGTGTGCAAATATGGCATGAATGCTTCAATTGGTCTATTGGTTAATTCATCAAGAGGCATTATATATGCTTCACATGGAGAAGATTTTGCAGAAGCTGCCGCAAAAGCGTCTAAGGCATTGCAAGAACAAATGGCTGTAGCGTTAAGTGATTTTTAAAATAACGACTAAGTGCAATCAATAGTTATAATAGCTTATTTTTAAACAGCATATAATTTACTATTCAAAACTAAATGTATGAAACTAGATATATTGGCCATAGGCGCACATCCAGATGATGTAGAATTAGGCTGTGGTGGTACTGTTGCCAAAGAAGTAGCAAATGGTAAAAAAGTTGGGATAATAGATTTAACAAAAGGTGAGTTAGGTACCAGAGGCACTGAAATTACCCGAAAAGAAGAAGCTGGAAATGCGGCAAGTATTTTAGGCGTTTCATTACGAAAAAATATGGGGTTTGCTGATGGCTTCTTTGTAAATGATAAACAGCACCAATTAGAATTAATTAAAGAGCTTAGAACTTATAAGCCTGAGATTGTATTATGTAATGCTATTGACGATAGGCATATAGATCATGGAAAAGGCAGTAAATTAGCCATTGATGCTTGTTTTTTAAGTGGTTTAATAAAGATTGAAACTAAAGATGAAAAGGGTAATATACAACAACCTTGGCGCCCAAAGTATGTTTACCACTACATACAGTGGAAACATATAGAACCAGATATAGTCATGGATATAACAGGATTTGTAGACCTTAAAATGCAATCTGTTTTAGCTTATAAAACACAGTTTTACAGTGCAGATAGTAAAGAGCCAGAAACGCCAATATCTAGCAAAAATTTTACTGATAGTATCATATACAGAGCTAGAGATTTAGGACGATTAATTGGGGTAGAAGCTGCCGAAGGATTTACTGTAGAACGTTATCCTGCAGTAGATAGTTTATTCGATTTAAAGTAGTTATAATTTTCCCTTTAAAATATTAAAAAAAGTCTTTGTAGATAAGATTGAAAAGATTTACATTTGCACACGCATTACAAAAATAGTTCTAAATTTAGGTTTAGAATTAGTATAATGTAATCACATGGTGGTTGTAGCTCAGTTGGTTAGAGCATTGGTTTGTGGTACCAAGGGTCGTGGGTTCGAATCCCATCTTCCACCCAAAATAGAAGCCTTTCAGTTTTTGAAAGGCTTTTTTTGTTGTAAATAGTTTTTTATCTATCAACTATTTAATTTGTAGCGTTGTATCAATCCAGTTTTACACGTTCTTCACGATTAGCAAGTTCCCAAGCTGTATAAAAAATAAGGCGTGTACGTGTTTCTAAAAATCCGTAATTAATTTTATCAGGTGTATCACTAGGTTTGTGATAATCATCATGTGTGCCATTAAAATAAAATATTACAGGAATGTTGTGTTTTGCAAAGTTGTAGTGATCTGATCTATAATAAAACCGATTAGGATCATTTTCAGCATTAAACGTATAATCAAAATCTAAGTTTACCGTGGCTTTATTTATAGAGTCTGAAACAGCGTGAAGTTCTTTACTTAATCTATCTGAACCAATAAGGTATAAATAATTAGCTTGCCCTTCGTGTTTTGCATCTACACGCCCAATCATATCTATATTTAAATTTGCTACTGTATTTTTTAAAGGAAAAACAGGTTCTACATCAGCGTAGTATCTAGAGCCAAATAAGCCGATTTCTTCAGCCGTAACATGTAGAAATACCACACTACGTTTTGGACTAAAGCCATCTTTTTCGGCTTCTTTAAAAGCTTCGGCTATTTCTAAAATACCAACCGTACCAGAGCCATCATCATCTGCACCATTATTAATTGCTCCGTTTCCAGCAATACCAATATGGTCTAAATGTGCAGAAATAATAACAACTTCGTCTGGCAATTCAGCACCTTTAATATAAGCGATAACGTTCTCAGATGCTTTATCAACTCTTCCATTAAAATAGTCGGCAGGAATTTCTTGAAAATAATCACCTTCAGCAATTGGCGAAACGATATTGTTTGCCACATAATGCGCTTTAATAAAATTCACCGCTTTTTTTTGGCCTTCTTCACCTGTTTTTCGGCCTTCGTAAGCATCAGAAGCGTATGTATAGAGCATATCCTTTAATTCTGTAACGGTAATTGTATTGGCGTAAACCTCTGGATTAACTGTAGTCTTAGATTGTTTTTGAGAACCACCACAGTTTGATAAAGCTAATACAATGATCAGCAATATGTGCATTATTTTCATAGCGAGAGAGTATTAATTATATTAATTCAAAAATACACTATTTTCATCACTAGCAATACGTCTTTCTTGATTTGCTAACTGCCATAATGTAGCAAAAATCAGTCTTGTTCGTTTTTCAAGAAGCTCGTAATCTATTTTATCAGGCGTATCAGTGTGTTTGTGGTAATCGGCATGTTCACCATTAAAATAAAAAATTACAGGAATACCGCGAAGTGCAAACTTATAATGGTCGGATCTTGAATAGTATTGGTTTCTATCATTTAGACTATTATAGGTGTAATCTAAATTTATGTCAGAATACTGCTTTCCTACAGCTTCAGATACATAGTGCAATTCTTTGCTAATTCTATCAGAACCAATAAGGTAAACATAGTTTTTATTTTCTGTATGTTTGTCATCCACACGTCCAATCATATCAATATTTAAATTGGCAACTGTATTTTCTAAGGGGAAAATGGGGTTTTCTACATAATACCTGGATCCAATTTGCCCTATTTCTTCAGCTGTAAAATGTGTAAATAAAACACTGCGTTTAGGTGTATAACCATTTGCAGCAGCGTATTTAAACGCCTGTGCAATTTCTAATATGGCTACTGTTCCAGAGCCATCATCATCAGCACCGTAATGCGTTTTGCCATCTTCTACACCAAGGTGATCTAAGTGAGCGGATAATACAATAATTTCATCAGGCTTTTCAGAACCTTTTATATACGCTAATACATTTTCGGTAGAATCAACACCTTGTGGAAGGTAAGAGGGTGCAATATTTTGAAAATAATTAGTATTTCCTAAAGGCGATGCTATACCTTCTTTAATATAGTAAGATTGTAAAAAATCAGCAGCAAGTTTTTGACCTTTCTCACCAGCTTTTCTGCCTTGAAAATCTTCAGACGCAAATTTATAAAGTTGCGTTTTAAGTTCATTAGCAGTAATTGTTCTGGAAAATTTGTTTACAACTGTAGTATCTACAAGGGTAATACTATCCTTTAAATTTTCAATTTTAAGGGTGTATTTAGGTGTAGCACATGTGCCTACGAGCGTTAAAAGCGCAAGAGTACTAAAAAATTTCATCTATCTTAGTTTACTTAAAATAATACACAACTAAGAAGTTTTGGGAAGGAAAACTCTGTGTTTTTATTTGTTATAATAGCTATGCAAATATAGATAAAATTGTAAAAAAACAACTACTGTTCTAAGTCAATTTCTTCCAAATCAAGCTCTTCTAATTCCTCAATAGCTTCTTCTTTAGAAGTTTCTTCTTTTTCGACCAATGCTTCGGTATTTCCTACTTCACTTTCACTATAAATAGCTTTGTAAGTAGTTAAACCAAGTGCAATAATTGTTACAAAAAATGTAAACTGTATTAACTTTTTTACTTTACCAGTTTTTTTAGACAGATAAAACGCAATAAGACCAAAAACTAGCGCCATTATACCAGGAAAAAGTGCCAAGTTTGATGCAGGTAAAACCGATAATATTAGTGCGAGTATAGAAGCAATTAACGCAAAAATTGTAAATAATCGTTTCATAGATACGTTGTTTTAATGTTTTAATCCAGTTGCAGATTTTATTTTAAGTTCGCCATTTCCAACAGGTATTTTAAACTTTCCGTAAACCATAATTTTGTTGGCATCGGCAGTTAGCCATATTACATTGTCCCTATTACCTTTTATAATTCCAGAGTTGCTGCTGCCTATAGCAATTTTATAACAGGTTTTACTGCCAATAGCAGTATTTATAGTTTCTGTGCCTAAATACGTAATTAGCGCATTTATTTCTTTTCTATCAAATATAATGGTTAGCGATTGTTTTGCACCTACACTCATAGCATTATAATCAATAAGTCTAATTTTATAAAGCGTAGCTACAATATCTTTAGTACCTGCATTTATTTTTACGTTTTTGTTCTCCGTCCAATCTTTTTTAGTCTGTACACTTTTAACGGTATTTGTTTTATGGCTATAGGTATATTTTACGTTTTTAGTGTAACCGCCCTCATTAATATCGCGTTTGTATAGGTAAGGTGTTAACGTTTTAGGGTTTACGTAGCTTTCGTATAAATCTCTAATCTTAAAAAAATTATCCCATTTGCTGTATGTAACAGCCTTACATTTTAGGTGTAGCAAGGTAGCTTTAGACGTTTTAACATTATTAGCCTCTAAAGTAACTTGCGCAATATCATTCAATACGCCAGACATGTTGTAGGATGCCGTATATACCAGTTTTTCACCAGAGGCTATAGCAGTATTTTGTGCTTGGATAAGACTAATACCAAGAAAAGTTAAAGCAATTAGAAAGCGCTTCATGTAAGTTGAGTTTAGAATTATTAACGAGATATTCTGCATTTATTATGCCGAAAATACAACGGACACCTAAATCTTGCAATATTTATTTAAAAACTGTAACATTTTATAGTATTGATCGTCCTATAAGTATCAATCAATCATTACACGTTTTTTTATGAAAAGCCAAAACAAACAACTCATCGTCATTACCCATTTAGCGCAACTCATATCCCTAGTTATAGGGTTTGGTAGCTTAATAGTACCACTAGTGCTTTGGGTTACACAAAAGGAGAAAATACATCAAATGGATGCGCATGGTAAAACTATTATCAATTTTCAGTTAAGCCTAATAGTTTACTGTTTGGTATGTATACCATTAATATTAGTGTTCGGTCTAGGGCTATTAGGTTTAATAGGTTTAGGTATACTCTCAATTGTATGCCCTATACTTAATGCCATACGTGCCAATAATGGTGAAACTCCAAAATATCCTTTATCTCTTAATTTTATTAGTTAGTGAATGCACATGAAAATGGCATCTTTTAAGGAAAACTCCTTATTAGATTTATGAGGTAAAAGTAACGCTCACTGTAAAAGTGAGCGTTTTTTTTACTGTTAAAGTAGGGATCTATAACGCCTTGTAAACCAGATATTAGGTATTTGTAAACGGTATATATATTTGAGATGAAGTAGCCGTAAAGCGCACTATTAAAAAGTATAACTTTAAAATAAAGATATTCTTATCAACAAAAAAAACAGCAACCTAAATTAAGATTACTGCTTTCTACAATATATCGAGATTACTGCCTTAGCAGACATGTGTTAACTGTTTAACATCACAGGCATAACTAGCATGGTAATATGTTCGCCTTCATCCAAACCATCTACAGGAGTTAAAATACCTGCACGATTAGGCATGCTCATTTCAAGTTGCACATCTGTAGCACTTAAATTGTTCAGCATTTCGGTTAAAAAACGCGAGTTAAACCCAATTTGCATGTCATCACCTTGGTAATCACAGGTTAAACGCTCTTCTGCTTTATTACTATAATCAATATCTTCAGCAGAAATATTTAATTCAGCACCAGCAATTTTTAAACGTATTTGGTGTGTGGTTTTGTTAGAGAATATACTAACACGACGTACAGAATTTAAAAACTGTGTTCTATCAATTGCTAATTTATTTGGATTTTCTTTAGGTATTACAGCTTCGTAATTAGGATATTTTCCATCAATTAAACGACAGATTAATTCAGAATTATCAAACGTAAACTTTGCATTAGAATCGTTATACTCTATCGTTACTTCATCTTCGCTTCCCGCTAAAATACCTTTTAATAAATTCAAAGGCTTTTTAGGCATAATAAACTCTGCGACTTGACTTGCGTTAACATCAGCTCTAGTATATTTAACCAATTTATGCGCATCTGTAGCTACAAAGGTTAAGCCTTCAGTAGAAAACTGAAAAAACACACCACTCATTACAGGGCGT
>CALDUF010000078.1 GCA_937923515.1 uncultured Flavobacteriaceae bacterium | reverse complement strand
TGTACCAATCCATAATAGATTTTTATCATCGTACATCATAGACTGAATGGATAAATTAAGCGTTTTGGAGTCGTTCTGTACTTTCAATAATTCATAAATCTCACCCTTATTATTCTTAATATTTACACTACCGCCCTCGGTTCCAAAATAGAGTGTACCATCGCTATCGGCTACAATACTATTTGTAATATTATTGCTTATTGCATTGTTTTTGAAATGTAAAAAGTTTTGATTAGATTTTCCCCAGATGCTAATGCCTGCACCATGCGTACCTAACCATATAGTACCCTCTCTATCCTCAAAAATGGTTTGTATAAAATTTTGTCCTATTGTACCATCTACACTTCTGTTTTCTGAAAGAAATACAATTTCGTTTGATGGTTTTTTAATGTAAACACCACTTGTAGTAGCAATCCACAAATTACCAGATTTATCTTTTAGTAAGTCTTTAACATCAATATTTTTTGGAATAGGAATAGTATCAGAATAGCTAAATTTTTCTGATGCACTATCAAATAGTAAAAGACCGTTATACTTGGTAGCTACCCCTATAATACCAGGGCTTAACTCCATAATATTATTTACATAAAATGCTTCTTTATCAGTCTTAAACGTATAGGTTTTAGTTGTAAATTTATTAGCTTTATCTTTTTCAATTTTATATATCCCATCGCTTGTTGATAGCCATATGTTTTTATTTGAGTCTAAGCATATGCCTGTTACACTTAAAGCTGGCTTACCCTTTTTTGATCGCAAAAACTGTATAAAATCGCCTCTTCTGTTGTTGTAAATAGAAACACCGTTGCCTGTACCAAACCATATGTTACCATTACCCATATCTTGGCTACATATTACTAAACTATTGGTTAATGATTTTTTATTTTTTGGGTTTGAGTAATAGCGTCTAAATTTGTTTTTTTTAGGATCGAATCTATTTAAGCCATTAAATGTGCCTGACCAAACATAGCCCTCTCTATCTACTAAAACATTTAATATTTCACTATTTGTGATACTCAATTTGTCGCTTGGATCGTTTCTATAAACTGTAAACTTATTACCGTCGTACTTGTTTAACCCATTGCTTGTTGCTATCCAAATTTGTCCTAATTCATCCTGTTGTATAGCTGTAACATTATTATTGGATAAGCCCTCTGCTGTTTGAAGGTATTTAAAGTTGAACTCACTATTTTGTGAAAACAAAAAACTGGAGAAAATCAAAAAAAACAAAAACCTATAATGCATTTTTGAAGAGTATTGATTATTAAAAATATTATTTACCAATCTATAATTAAATCAAACCTCTAGTTATGTCATTTTTATAATTGACTATTAGCGTTTTAATATTTATAGATATATAGGGTTAATATAGCGTATTTTAATATTATGTAAAAGCAAAAAAGGAAGCCTTATAGACTTCCTTTCAAATTTTTAGTAATGTACTATTTTAAATAGATGTTCTGTCTATAAAATAAAAAGGCACATTTATTTTCTCTTTTGTGTAGTTTGTTATCATTTTTGCTGCGCGTAGCCCCATTGCTTTAAAATCGGATGTCATTACTGTGATACCTAATAGCTCTTTTAATGGGGAATCATTATAAGATATAATCCCTACATCTTTTCCTAATTCTAACCCCACTAATTTTATACAATTAAGTAAATTTACTAAATCATTTTCCTCTATAGTGATGTACAAACTTTTAGCTTCAATTACCGCATCGACTGACACCTCTTCTTGTATCTCAAAGTTCAAATTATATTGGGAACAATATTTCATGAAACCATGCAAAATCTCAATAGGATATGGATAAAATGTTGTTTTAGGATACACTAAAACCAACTTATCGTATTTTTTAATTTTCTCTTTCCCTAATTCTAGCGCAGTGAAGATATCTTTTTCAAAATCTTGGTATATCTCAGCAACATCTTCTGCCACTTGCCGTGATGTATTATCTAATAATATTAAACGTTCTTTAGGAATAGTATTTATAATCTTTTTCACCTTATCAGTAATACTTGTGTGCCTCATATTTTCATTCCTGAAATGCGGTAGTATTACAAAATAATTATAAGATGATTTGTGCTTTTCCATTAACTCAAGAAATAACGTTTCATCACAGTGATAACTATGAAGGTCTACTTGACAATTGTCGCCTATTTCTTCTAAAAACGCATTATAAATTTGCATTTTAAATGCACTTAACTTGTTCACTATAAAAGCCACTTTAGTTTGTGTGAGCACATCATTTTGTGTTTGTGCTATATAAGTGCCTTTGCCATGAACAGACACTAAAATATTACGCTTTTTCAAGACCCTGTAAGCACGCTCAACAGTATCTCTTGAAAGATAAAACTCTTGGCTTAATTTATTTATTGATGGTACTTTATCACCAATTTTAGCATTACCGTTAGAAATATTAAAAACTATAGAATTTATAATTTGCAAATATTTTGGCACTATAGAACGCTCATCTAGTTTAATTAAATCTATCATAACAAAATTCAATAATAGTTGGATTTCGAAATTATAGAACTTTATTAAACTAAAAATCTTAAATAAGGTAACGAAAAGTGTTTTTAACTTAAAATAGCATGAATTTAACTACAAAGCACCCTAGTTTCTAGGCATATCGTTCTGTAAAAAAGGAATTCCATTTTTTGGAAATTGAAGTTCTAAAAGTATTTTCATTTTAGTTTCAATAGTTTTATATGCTAAATTTCCTGATAAGTTTTCAAAAGAAAGAAGGTTATTATCTTTGTGCTCATATAATTCTGCTCCTAGTATTTCGTGCGTTTTAGCATCTCGCCATTCAGTATAACGCCACTGCCCATCAGTAGCTGTAACTCCCATAATTTTTTTTCCTCTGGCATAAACGCTTGTTGCTACAGTATCCCATGTTTGCTTTGGATTATCAATTACAGGTACTAAACTTTTACCATCAGATGGTATGGTTTCAAAACCACAAATATCTATTAAGGTCGAAAATAAATCTACATTTTCTACTAATGCATCAGTTGTTTTTCCTTTTATTCTTTTTTTATAGTTTGTTTCTCTACTTATAATTAAAGGTACTCTAGTATCTATTTCCAAATTAGAATGTTTACACCACGCGCCATATTCACCAATTTTATAGCCATGATCACTCATAAAAATAATCATAGTGTTTTTGCGTAGGTCTAAATCTTCAAGTGTTTGCATTACCTTACCAATTTGCGCATCTATATAACTAACTGAGGCATGATATCCGTGAATTAAGTCTCGTGTTAATTCATCATCTAAATCGCCTGCTTTAGGTATGCCATTATACATTTTTAACTCACCCCAATTTGTAAATGCTAATCTATATGCATCTTTAGGTTTTACGCGTGATGGTATTTTAAACTTACTTTTATCGTATAAATCCCAATATTTTTTTGGCGCATTAAATGGAAGGTGCGGTTTACTTAAACCTACAAACATTAAAAATTTATCATCCTTCAGTTTTTCTAAAGTTTCAATAGCATATTTGGCGGCTCTCCCATCTTTATATGCTTCATCACCAACATCGGCCGATTCAAAAGCGGGTCCTTTTACGCGTTTTTTTCCTTCACTTCTAAGCTGGTCTATCAGAGCGATATTATCTGGATTATTGTATGTATTTGGTTCTTTCCCGTAATATACAGACCATTCTTTTTTATCATCAGTTCCATGATGGTATACCTTACCAATACTTACCGTTTTGTAACCGTTTTTATTAAATAATTGTGGCATAGACACCACATCTTTATGCACACTACGCAACGGCGTAAAAATACTGTAAATACCTAGTGTTTCAGGGCGCAAACCTGTTAATGTGCTCATTCTTGATGGTGAACAAATAGCTTGCTGTGTGTAAGCTTTATTAAACAATACACCATCACTAGCTAGTTTATCTATATTTGGTGTTAAGGCTGTTTCGCTGCCATAACACCCCAGTTCTGTTCTTAAATCATCAACGTAAAACACCAATACATTGGGTTGTTCTTTATCTTTATGCTCTGATGCTTTTTGAGCTTTACAAGACGAGATAAGTAAAACTAAAAATGATACTATTATAATTTTTTTCATTTGTGATTATGTTGAGCTGTTATGGATGGTTTTACTAAGACCTTTTGCTATAAAATTTTTAAAAAAAGAGCACAGATTTCCCTTCGTTAAAGTACAATTATATTTCTTGGGCTTTTGTGTATGCTCCTGTTCTATTTAAGTCATCATAAATCCTCATTTTCCAATAATACGTTTTTCCCTTTTCTGGCTTAAACGCTTTAGGCTTCATAGCTTCTTTGGTATTGCCTTGTATTTTAGTACTGTTCCAAACATCAGCAATGTTTCTGTTGATGTTTTCTTGAGAAGAAGCGACTAAAATTTGATAAGCCGATTGTTTTTGTGAATCTTTAGATACATTCCAACGGAATGCTTTACCATCAAACGTGTTATTTTCAATAATTAAAGCATAAGGATCTTTATAAGTTTCTATTAAATCTTCACACTTAGCTCTTAAGTTGTTTAATACAGCTTGGTATTGCTTATTATTTACAAGGTTATTTGTTTCTCTAGGATCGTCTTTTAAGTTGTAGAATTCTTCAATAGACTTGTTATCTACATATCTAAAATACTTCCACTCTTGGGTTCTAACCCCTTCACTTGGCGCTATATTTTTAAAGTCCCATAAATGCTCTATTAAAATCGTATCACGTTCTAAATTCACATTTTCTTCGTTAATAAATGGTTTTAAGCTTTTTCCGTGCCAACTTTTAGGTGCTTCTACACCTGCAAAATCTAAAATAGTTGAAGGTACATCTATATTCAAAGCCATTTGTTCTACATCTTTATGTTCTTTATTTCTAGGATCGTAAATAATTAAAGGGACTTTTAGAGCATTATCGTACATCAACCATTTACCAGAAATTTGTCTTTCGCCTAAGAAAAATCCATTATCACCCATTAAAACAATAATGGTATTATCTGCAATACCTTTGGCTTCTAATTTTGTTCTAATTTTAGCAATTTCATTATCAATTCCAGCAAGCATTCTAAAATACCCTTTAACACTATGTTGGTAATTTTCTGGAGTATCATAACGCCAATACCAACGTAAACGATTAAAACCATCTTTAACTAGTTGTGGCAATTTATTATAATCTTCATCCGAAGAAATATTTGCGTCTGGCACCGTTACATTTTCTAAAACATGATTATTTTCTTCTTGCCAAAAGTATTGCTCAACTGTATTATCGCTTGCATGTGGGGCACTAAAACTCAATTGTAAACAAAACGGTTTATCTGTTGGCGCTTTATCTAAAAATTGTAGTGCTTTTTCTCCCGTATAGCGCGTTAAATGCACCGTATCTTTACCTAACGTTTTGTAGTAATAACTGGTAATATCTTTACGATCATATCTTAAATCGTAATTTTCATGAACATCATAAAGAGAGTCTAGTTTTTTATATTTTACCCCAAATTTACCATACAACCCTGTGTAATATCCTGATTGTTTTAAAACTCTAGGAAAAGCCTGCTCCATATACTCATCTTTCATAGCTTTACTGGTAAAACTGTAATTGTGGGTACGCTCTTGTAAACCACTAAATATACTTGCTCTACTTGCTGCACAAATAGGTGTTGTAGCTATGGTATTTTTAAAAAATACGCCACTTTTGGCTAATTTATCCATTTCTGGAGTGTGTGCTAGCGCGTTACCAGCATAACCTAAAGCATCCCATCTTTGGTCATCGGTAAGAATAAAAATAATATTTGGTTTTTCTTCTTTTCCTTTTAGTTCAGATTTTTTATTACAAGCGAAAAAAAGAAATCCTACTGCAGATACTATTAGTAATTGCTTTATTTTAATAATCATGTTTGTATTTGTTTTATTCTCTAAAAACTAATTTTTATAGGGTTTTGGTGATTGCACAATGGGTTTTGCGTCTCCTAGTTTTTTGTTCTTGCCATTACCTTCATCGAACCCCCAATAAGGTATGGCCGGTTTTTTCTTATCAAAAACGTAATTGTATTTTTTCATGTAATACTCCCTTGGATGAAAGTCGTCTCCAATTCGCACTAAAGACGTTTTTAGCTTTTCTTCCAAATCATTCTGAATAGTTTTATAATCTAAATTATTATATAAATTATTCATTTGATATGGATCTTTTACATCATCGAACAATAGGTTTTCGTCTTTTAAGTTTTTTATAAAAGTATATTGTTTCGTTTTTATTGCTCTGTATTCTGACTGCTTAAAGTTTGAAGCAAAAGGCGTTACATTCATCATTAATGCAACACGATCTGTATCTGGGTTTGGATTATTTACCAAGTCTGATACATTTTCTCCTTCAATAAATTCTGGAATTTTCACAGATGCTAAACCTAATAATGTTGGCAAAATATCAGGTGTGGTAATTGGTGCCTTTACAGTTTTTCCTTTGTTTTTATCATTGTTGGGTTGATAAATTAAAAACGGCACTCCCGAAGACTCTCTATACGCCATTTGTTTTACAAAAGGCCTAATACCGTGAGCCCCCATCATCTCGCCATGGTCTGAAGAAAAAACGATTATGGTATGCTCCATTAAATTTAACGCCTTTATTTTATTTAAAACACTACCAATAGCCTCATCAGTTGCTGTAGCGTGCGCATAATACCCCTGTAATTCCTTTCTACTTCGTTCTTCTAAATGCTTTGGTATATTAGGATTTAACACCAATTTTTCTGAGGGATAAATGTCCTTATATTTTTTTGGAGCAGAATGATGCGGATAATGTGGCGTTGCTAATGCGATAACTGCTAAAAACGGATTTACATCCTTTGCATGTTTTTCTAAATAACTATTTACATCTGCCGTAATTGCAAAAGGCGAATAACCTTCCCAATGCTTTAGTTCAGGATTATCATTATCATAATAAGGCATTTTTACGTAATTATGAGAACATTCTAAGGCTCTCCAAAAATCAAATCCTTGACGCCTTTCTTTAGGAATATAGGTTGACCTCCCATGACCATCTAGATGCCATTTACCCCAATAGGCAGTGTTGTAACCTGCTTCTTTAAAGATTTCTGCCATGGTGATTTCTTCTGATGGTAAATAAATATCATTTAGAATCATTCCTGTTGTTGTGGGAAACCTTCCTGTAAATAATGCTGCTCTATGCGGCGTACACACTGGCGTTACAGATACCGCATTTGTAAAATTAACCGATTGTTTTGCAAACGCGTCTAAATTAGGTGTTTTTACATCGGGATTTCCAGCATATTCTAAAGCAGAACTTCTCCATTGATCGGTTAGTATGTATACAATGTTTGGTTTTTTTACTTCTGAAACAGTTTCAACTTTTGAGGTTCTCTCTTGATTTTTACAACTAAAAATCAAGAGAAGCAACACTGCACTTATTTTTGATAGCAGATTATAATTCATAAAGAATCTTGAAGGTTTTAAAGTGTTGATGTGAATTTGTAATCTCCAGGTTGCACTAACAATTCGAAACCAGTTGCATTAGTATCAATTAGTTTTACTTGACTATCGTCTTCAAATGTTTTACCATTTAGCCCCAATTGTTTTTCAGTATTTGCAACAACGGTAACTTTTGCAGTTGTATTTGGAGGCACAACCACGTGTAAATGAAAGGTATTACCTTTTATTTCCCAAGATGAGACTACTTTTCCATAAGGTGTATTTAAACTAGCTGATGCAGACATTAATGGCTTTTTAGGTGCTGGAGCTATTCTAATAGTTTTGTAACCTGCCTCAATAGGTGCTATTCCAGCAATACGCTCGTACATCCATTCACCAATAGCGCCGTAAGCATAGTGATTTAAACTATTCATATTCATTGGATTGAATCCCTCTTCTTTACTATAACTATTCCAGCGCTCCCAAATAGTTGTAGCACCTTGGTTGATGGAATAGAACCAAGACGGGTACGTTTCATTAAACAATAGTTTATATATTAAATCGATTTCGCCTGTTTCATCTAAAACCTCAGATAGTAGTGGCGTTCCCAAAAAGCCTGTACGCAAATGGTTATCGGCATCAGCTATCTTTTCTAATAAGAATTTTTTAGCATTTGCTTTTTTATCCTCTGAAAGTAAATCGAAAGCTAAAGCCAATAAATAGGATGTTTGTGTTTCCGCAACCGCTTTAACTTTACCTGTTTCATCAAAGTAGGTTTCATCAAAAGCTTTTGCAACAGTCTTATATAATGCTTCGTATTTAGCCTGTTCGTCTGTCTTACCTAAGGCTTCTGCAACTTTCGCTGTTAAGTTAGCAGAATGTGCATAAAAAGCCGTACCAATTAATTTACTAGACGTATCACCTCTGGTATCTCCATTTTCAGGATAAGGTTGCAACCAATCTGAAAAGGACATCATATTTGAAATGTAATCTTTTGATCGTTTCTTATGATATTTCAACCAGTTTTGCATCATATCAAAATTCTCTTCTAATATAGTTGTATCGCCTGTGCGCATATAGATTTTCCAAGGAATAATTGTACACACATCTCCCCAACCTGAGCTTCCAATTTTATTACCTCGTGAATCTGGAACCGTCCACGGAATAGCACCATCTTCTAACTGCGCTTCCCTAACACTTTGTAACCAACTTGCCCAAAATTTATACACATCGGCATTGAACATTGATGTTGGCCCGAATACTTGTGCATCACCGGTCCAGCCCAAACGTTCGTCACGTTGCGGACAATCGGTTGGGATATCTAAAAAATTACCTCGTAATCCCCAAACAATATTACTTTGTAGTTGATTTAATTTATCATGCGAAGAGGTAAATGTACCGTTGTCTTCAAAATCTGAATATAAAACTAGACCCTTTACCCAATCTTTAGAAGGCGTTTTAGACGTATCAAAGCCGCTAAGTTCTACATACCTGAATCCGTGAAATGTAAACTTAGGTTGGTATTCAATAACACCATTTTTTGAAGCAATATAATAATCGGTAGAATGCGCACTTCTATAATTTTTAGTGTAGAAAGTACCATCTGGTGATAGCATTTCGGCAAACCTTATTTGAAGCGTATCTCCTTTTTTCATTGGCACATTTACAACTGGTACACCAACCATATTTTGTTTTAAATCGAATACAACTGTTCCATTAGTATTTGTGATGTCTTGTGGCTCTAATTCTATCTTTGCTTTTACGGTAGTATGGCGTTTTGGTTCTAA
>CALDUF010000077.1 GCA_937923515.1 uncultured Flavobacteriaceae bacterium | reverse complement strand
AGAAGTATCAACAGGCACAAAAACATCTGGAATAATGCCGCCACCGCCATAAACTACTTTACCTTTTGGTGTTGTAAATTTTAAAGAATCGGCTACTTCTATATTAGCACCGTCAGACAGTTCTCCGCTTTTAATTCGTGTATAATAATCATCGTAATAGGCTTTATTACCACTATCGTAAGGTCTTTGAATAGAACGTCCCGTAGGTGTGTAATAGCGAGACACCGTTAAGCGCACTGCACTGCCATCGCCCAAATCCATTTCACGTTGCACCAAACCTTTACCGTAAGAGCGGCGCCCCACGATAGTACCCTTATCATTATCTTGTAATGCACCCGCAACAATCTCACTGGCCGACGCAGAGTTTTCATCAATTAACACAAATACGTTACCATCTTCAAAATCACCTTTGCTGGTAGCATAACTCTTTTCAATATCGCCACGTTTATTTTTAGTAAACAAAATAAGGATATCATCTTCTAAAAACTCATCTAAAATTTGTTCGGTAATATCTAAACGGCCTCCAGGATTATCTCGTAAATCTAGCGCTATTTGTGTGGCACCTTGCGACATTAATTTATCTAAGCCTTTTTTAAACTCTTTGTAGGTAGACCCTGCAAATTTGTTAATTTTTATATAACCCAAATTATCGGTTAGCATATAGGCAGCATCTACACTTTTAATAGGTATTTTTCCGCGCTTTACTTTAAAGGTTAATAAATCTGGTTCGCCTTTACGATACACTTTAAGTTCAACCTTAGAATTTAATGGGCCTTTTAATTTTTTTACCAATTCTCCATCTTGCGTATCGCCATACAACGTATCGCCATCGGCCATTACAATGCGGTCTCCGCCTTTAATACCAACCTTTGCACTAGGGCCATTTTCAATAGGTCTAATAACAGTTATCGTGTCTTTATAAGTATAAAAACTAACCCCAATACCTACAAAATTACCACGCATTTCATCAGCAACACGCTCCATATCGTCTCTTGGAATGTATACCGAATGCGGATCTAGATTCTCCAAAATTCCGTTTACAGTAACATCAACAATGCTATCCGTATTAATATCATCTACATAATCGTATTCAATATAATCAATCAGCCTATTCAGCTTATCCTTTTTACTGTTTGACGTAAATAAGCGGTCTGGCGCATCGCCAAAATTTAACTTTCCACCAACAAAAATACCCGCAGCAATAGCCACACCCAGTATTAAAGGCAAATATTTTTTATCAAACTGCATTATGCTTTTAAATCTTCTATTAATTGTAAATCTATACCAGCGCGTTCTAAAAATTTTAAACCCGCATCATCTTTATAGGCTTTATGGTACACCACTTTTACTATACCAGCTTGGTGAATAAGCTTACTACACTCTTTACACGGCGAAAGCGTAATATACAAGGTAGCACCCTTGCACGATTGTGTAGACGCAGCCACTTTTAAAATGGCATTAGCCTCGGCATGTAACACATACCATTTGGTATACCCCGCATCGTCCTCACAAAAATTCTCAAAACCAGTAGGCGTGCCATTGTAACCGTCTGAAATTATCATTCTATCCTTCACAATAATGGCGCCAACCTGCTTACGTTTGCAGTACGACAATTTACCCCACTCTTGCGCAATGCGTAAATAAGCCTTATCGTATTTTAATTGTTTTTCGTTTTGCATTATTATGTTTTTGGGCGTTACCCGAGATGATGATTTTAGAAAAGTGTATTACTATACGTGCTCGGGTCGGGCTTTACGCTATATCTTTTTAGTATGCTGTCTTCGCTAAACGCAGCCACCATACTAAAAAGGATGCCGCTGCAATCCCTAACGCAAAACACCATAACGAAAATAACAGGTTCATGTTGTAAATACAATCAAAAACACGTTAAAATTTTTAAAAAGGACAGTCTTTTTGCTTCTAACTTAAAAAATCACTGTTCAATAACATGGGTATCACCAAACCAATAACTATAGAGGAGATCACCATAACCCAATCGCGTTTAGAAAACCTAAAAATGGTTTGCACCAAATAGCCAATAAAAAGCACCACAAAAACAATGATAATTTGGGCAATTTCGATACCTAAAGCAAACTCAAGAAGCAATACTAATTTGTTTTTAGATTCGCCTAAAAGCATATGAAATTCTCTTGCAAACCCCAAGCCATGAATAAGCCCAAAAAACAGTGCAGATAAAAACAAAATACCAACACGCTCTTTTTGCGCACCTTTACCGGCGGTAAACACATTATATATTGCAACAATAAGTATGGTTATTGGTATAAGAAACTCTACCAAACCACCATTAACAATTACCACATTGTAAGCCGCCAAAACTAAGGATAACGTATGCCCAAGAGTAAATAAAGACACTAGTAATAACACACGTTTCCAATCTTTAAATACATACGGAATGGTAAGCACCATTAAAAATAAAACGTGATCGTAAGCGTTAATATCAAGCACATGCTTAACGCCATACTCTACATTTAAAATAAAATCGTCCAACATTTTAATTAGATTTAAGGGTGCACCAAATATACAATTAATCAAAACATAAAATATATATTTGCAATGCTAGTACTAAAATTGAATACCCTATGCTATTAAGGCTTTTTAAAATTATTTGTTTTTGTGTTGTAATTACAGCTTGCAATAAAAACGCGCAACAAACCCAAGCGGTTACTACTAAAAATATTGACAGTAATAGCATTACCGAAAAAGACATCGAGAAATTAAAATATATAGATTTTGCTTTAGACCCCAAAGCAGAAGTTTTAGCAGAACCTTGGTTGGCTTACAACCAGCTTAAAACCACTGTAGAAAACGTTAAAAAAGCCGATTTCTCATTTTTTGATGATGATGACCAAGCAGTGTTTTTACTTATTAAAGATTTACGTAGAAATATTCCTGATACGCTTAAAACACAATCGGTTTTGTCTAGAATTACCATAGTTGAAAATATGCTCTACAAACTAGAGGAAACGTACCAACTGCGCACTACCGTAAAACCAGAACTTGCAGCTTCAATAAAAGCGCTCTTAATATCCTACTCTAATTTAAATTTTCAACTGAATAAAAAATTAGAAAAAGACAATCAAAATATAGCGCGCCCTAACTCATAAAACTACCAATTAGAATATAAAAAAGGGTGTCAATAAATATATTGACACCCTTTTTTGCTTCTACTAAAAATGCTACTGCTTAGGCTGTGTTGCCTGCGCTTGCATTGCTTGTTTTTGACGTAACAATTCGTTTTTAGATAAATTAACTAGGTTAAAATTAGGAGAAGCTTTTAATGTTTCATCCAAAATATCAACAGCTGCATCTATATTGTTTTTTCTGTCTTGTTGATACAATCGTAACGCTTTTAAATACATAAACGCACTTTTTAATGCTACTTGGTAAGGCTGCTGCTGTTCGTAATATACATGCTTCATATCTGGAGTTGCATTAGCTAAACCGTAATTAATGTGCTTTAAAGCCTCATCTAGCTTTTGTAACTGCATGTTAAGTTCTGCTAATTCGTAAGCTAAATTTGCACTAGGTTGCCTTTTAAACAATTCATTAAAATGCACTAAAGCACGTTCTGGCTGTTTTACCGCTTTTAAAGACAGTGCTTTTACCTCAACGGCAATATCAGAGTCGTCTACCATTGCATCAATACCAATGGTATTTAAGGCTTGCATATATTGCCCTTCGCTCATGTATATGTAAGCTAAAGTATCTTTTCTAGCTTCAGATGGTGCTAAAACATTTAAATGTGTTAATGCATTTATAAGACCTTGTACATCACCCTGTGCTTGCATTTGCTTTTTGTAAGCTTCAAAATGTCCTATTAATTCCGTATTGCTTTGTGCGCTTACTTGAAGCGTAAAAGCAAAAATTACAACTAACATAATTTGTTTCATCTGTCTATAAATTTTAATATAACGCCCAAAACTATAAAATTTTGTGAGTTAATCTCTTAAAAGTTTATTAATTATAGCTTAAAACTACATATTACATATCATGTACAATATATAATGTTATGACGGGGTGAAATTATAATTCAATATTTAAAATTACCTTTTATCGAGTTACACCAGCAATCTATACGACACCTAAACACCGTACTTTATTAGGACATCTGAGTTTTTTTTGCTACATTTAAGATTACTAAAAACTAGATATTATGGGAATTAAGAGCTTTCAAGGGTCGAGAAGACAACAAACTACAGTAGATGCTACACCACTAAAAGTGAGTGATTATATGACGAAAAATTTGATAACGTTTACGCCCAATCAGTCTATTGAGAGCGTTATGCAAGCCCTTATAAAAAATAGAATTTCTGGAGGACCAGTTGTTAATGAAAAACAAGAATTAATTGGTATTATTTCTGAAGGCGATTGTATTAAGCAAATTAGCGAAAGCAGATACTACAACATGCCAATTAACGAGCAAACCATTGAAAAACATATGGCAGATAATGTTGAAACTATAGATGGCAATATGAATATTTTTGATGCTGCAAAGAAGTTTTTAAATTCTAAACGCAGGCGCTTTCCTATTGTAGAAAATGGTAAGCTTGTGGGGCAAATAAGCCAAAAAGATGTTTTAAAAGCTGCCATGACACTAAAGGGGCAAACTTGGAAGTAATATACACGTAAAACTTATAATCACCATAGCTACAAAAAAGTAACAAAAGCTTTATAAAAACATTACAGTTTTTTGCGCTTTTGCACCCTTGCAGCTGGTAAATCTGTAATAATAATTTTTTGATTATCGTTACTCTCTAAACTTGCTATTTTAGAATAACTGTAGCCATTTATTGTGGTGTCAACAGCTTTCCATGTTGCAATACCACCAACAGTTACAGTTTCTCCAACTTCTAAAATACGTTCGGTATAACGTATGGTTTTGTTAAAACTAAACACATCAGTACTGTTTATATTGTAAGCAGATAACAAGGTTTGAAACTCTGGTGTAGGATCCTTTAAAAACCCTGAAGAAACGTTTTTATCTTCTTCTAAATATATTTTAAAATTTGTAGGATTCGTGCTTGGTTTTAGCATTAATACTTCGCCTTTACTTTCAACAAAGAAATCTTGAATATTTTTTTCGTCTAAAAGCGTTTTCCAATAAGAATTTTTACCTGTATGTTGCTTTTGTTGAATTTTAAACTGAAACGCAACACATTTACGCTTGCTTAGTGGTGCCACAAAAGGTTCGTGAACGTGCAACACTTTTCCTGTAACTTTTGTAGGTTCGTTTGTTCTAAATTGAAGAATTTCTTTTGCTTTTAATTTAGAAAGGCTTCTTAAAATACGTTGTTTCTTTCCTAAATAATAAGATAGAACAGCAATGGTTACAAAAGCAATAATTATGAGTGGAATGATAATTTTTGGTGGCATTTAAAATACTATAATTTACGTACTAGTAATTAATATGAGGAGTTTGTTACATGGCGTTTATCGCTTTCGTTTTACCAAAGCGTAATAATCGCCATCTATAGGCAAATACCCTTGATCGTAAACAAAATAATATACCTTACCCGCTTTTGTAGTATAAATACTGGTAAAATAATTAAAATCAAACCCTGCTTCAAT
>CALDUF010000076.1 GCA_937923515.1 uncultured Flavobacteriaceae bacterium | reverse complement strand
TACAAGCTAATTGTATAAAAGTGGTTTGATTTTTGTACTTTTCAAACTGTAATGAAATCACTCTTTTATATTTTATTGGTATGCTTTATCTCAGCAGGAGCGCAAGAGCCTATTGGCGTATCATTTTCTAAAACTTCAGCTTTAAAAGCTAGTACTGTAATAGGTGTTGATAATTTTGGCACCATTTTTTACACCAAACAAAATACTATTTATAAGAAGAATAGCGATACCACAATAAGCTATAATAATTTGCAATTAGGAAAATTAACCTCTGCAAATAGTTTTAATCCTTTGAAAATAAATTTGTTTTATCATGATTTAAATACGGTAATTGTTTTAGACAATCGTTTGGCCGAAATTTTTAAAGTAGATTTTAATACTGTAAATAATTATAAAAATGTATCTCATATTTCAACAGGATATGATAATACAGTTTGGCTTTTTAATCAAGACACTCAGCTATTAGAAGTTTTTGATTACAAAACACGAAATACCAAAGCGCAATCGTTAAAGCCTATAGATAGCCCAATTTTAGATTTAAAAAGTAACTACAATTATGCCTATTTATTAACCAAAGATGCGCTTTTAGTTTACAATTACTTTGGGAGTTTAGTAAAGAAAATTAAAAATGATGGGTATACCGAATTGGCCGAAAATAACGAAGCCATATACCTTAAAAAAGAAAATACGCTATACTATCTTGCTAAAGATTTAAAAACCCCTAGACTAGTAGATACTGATAATATTTTGATATCTCAGTTTTTTGTAACGAACGAAACCTTGTATATTTACGCAGACGAAATTCTCCAAGAATTCCAAATAAAAAACCTTTAGACTATGCATATCGCTGTAGCTGGAAACATTGGCGCTGGAAAAACAACCTTAACCAAATTGCTTGCAAAACATTACAAATGGGAGGCGCAGTTGGAAGATGTTGTAGACAATCCCTATTTAGACGATTTTTATAACCAAATGGAACGCTGGAGTTTTAATTTGCAAGTATATTTTTTAAACAGCAGGTTTCGTCAAGTCTTACAGATAAGACAGAGCGGTAAAGACATTATACAAGACAGAACGATATATGAAGATGCGCATATTTTTGCGCCCAACCTGCATGCTATGGGTTTAATGACCAATAGAGACTTTAGTAACTACAGCTCTCTATTTGATTTGATGGAATCTCTAGTGCAGGGTCCAGATTTGTTGATTTATTTACGAAGTTCTATTCCCAATTTGGTGTCGCAAATTCATAAACGTGGGCGAGATTACGAAAACTCTATTAGTATTGATTATTTAAGTAGGCTAAACGAGCGTTATGAAGCGTGGATACACGGTTACGATAAAGGTAAACTGTTAATTATTGATGTAGATAATTTAAATTTTGTAGATAAACCTGAAGATTTAGGCCATGTAATTAACACGATTGATGCCGAAATTAACGGCTTGTTTTAAAATAACACCAATGTGTTTTCAGTTAAAAATCTATTAAAATGAAGCAGCTATTTTACTTGGGTAATCTTAAAATCTTTATTTTGTAATGTGGCGCATATTAAATCGCCTAATATAACCTACTTATATATACATAAGAATGAAAAAACTTTTAGTTCTATTTTTTAGCATTTGTTCGTATTTAGGATTTTCGCAAGTGTATGATCCTGTAACTTGGACAACATCTGTTGAAAAAGTATCAGAATTTGAATATAAACTAATAACGAGTGCTACTATTGAAGATGGGTGGCATTTGTACTCGCAGCATGTGCCAGAAGGCGGTCCTGTGCCTACAACATTTTCATATAATACTAGCAGTGAAGATTTTGAAACTATTGGTAATACTTTTGAGGGTAAAGGCAAAACTATAGACGATCCTGTCTTTAACATGAAGATAAAGTTTTTTGCAACTTCAGCAACTTTTGAGCAGCTTGTAAAAATCTCAAATACTACTACCGCAATTAATGGTACTGTTGAGTTTATGGTGTGTGACGACGCCCGATGTTTGCCGCCAAACGAGGTAGATTTGGTATTTAATTTACCATCGCGTAGCTCAAAAAAAAAAGTTGAAACTAAAGTAGAACCCTTTAATAATTTACAGAGTAATATTCTTAATCCTGTAAAATGGAGTACTTCTGTTGCAAAAATTTCTGAAACCGAATACGATTTAATTATTAATGCTGAAATTGAAAAAGGTTGGCATGTGTATTCGCAATACACCGAAGCTGGTGGTTCTTTACCCATTATCATACAAAAAGCTGAACCCAATAATGGTTTTGAGTTAAAAGGAAAAGCTGCCGAGAGTGATACCATTAAACAGTACAATGATATTTTTAAAGTATACGAATCGTTTTTTGATAATACTGCAACGCTTAAACAACGCATTGTATTAAAACATAAAGATGTTTCTAGTGTTTCGTTAAACTTAACGGGTCAAGTGTGCAAAAAGGTATGCTTACAAATTGATGAGGTGTTTACGTTTTCTTTAAATGGAGTAACCACTACAAATCTTGAGGTTGCTACAACTTCTAGTAATGATGCTGTAAACACCATGCTTTATGGTATGACTCCAAACGCTATAAAATTAACTGAAAGTGCATCTGTTGAAAAAAAATCAATTTGGGCCATTTTTGCATTGGGTTTTTTAGGAGGTTTATTGGCGCTGTTAACGCCTTGCGTGTTTCCTATGATACCACTTACGGTAAGCTTTTTTACCAAAAAAGGAGGTGCTAATCGCGGGTCTGGAATTTCAAAAGCTATACTTTATGGTTTTTTTATATTGTTGGTGTATTTGGTGCTAAGTATTCCATTTCATCTGCTAGATTCTGTTAACCCAGATATTTTAAATGAAATATCAACCAATATTTGGTTGAATATCGTTTTTTTCGCCGTGTTTGTGTTTTTTGCGTTTTCGTTTTTTGGATATTATGAATTGACGCTGCCTGCAAGCTGGACATCAACCACCACACAAGGCGAAAACGCGGGTGGTATTGTAGGTATATTTTTTATGGCACTTACTTTAGCCATTGTATCTTTTTCTTGTACTGGCCCTATTCTGGGCTCATTACTCGCGGGTTCTTTATCTTCTGATGGTGGCGCGTGGCAACTTACCGCAGGTATGGCAGGTTTTGGAGTATCCTTAGGGCTTCCTTTTGCACTATTTGCCATGTTTCCTAATATGATGAATGCATTGCCTAAATCTGGCGGTTGGTTAAATACAACTAAAGTTATTTTAGGATTTTTAGAACTAGCTTTAGCATTTAAATTTTTATCTAATGCCGATTTGGTAAAACGCTGGGGGTTGTTAAAAATTGAACCTTTTTTAGTGATCTGGATTCTGGTGTTTGCAGGATTAGCGTTGTATCTATTTGCTAAAATTAAATTCCCTCACGATTCGCCAATCAAAAAATTATCGTTTCCAAGAATTGCTGGAGGTATACTAGTCGCTGCATTTGTTGTGTATTTGGCATCTGGTTTTAGGGTAAATAAAAACACCAATACGTATAAGCCATTAACATTACTTAGTGGTCTTGCACCGCCCGTAGGTTACAGTTGGTTATACCCGAACGAGTCTCCCAACAACTTAAAAACATTTAAGGATTTAAAGGAAGGAATGGCTTACGCCAAGGCAGTAAACAAACCTGTAATGATAGATTTTACGGGATATGCGTGTGTAAACTGCCGAAAAATGGAAGAGCATATTTGGCCATTAGAACAAATAGATCAGCTTATAAGAAATGAATATGTATTGATTTCATTATACGTTGATGACAAAAAAGAATTACCTGCAAATCAAAAAGTTGAGGTAACGCGCATTAATGGTGGAAAACGTTTGTTAAAGAATTTTGGACATAAGTGGGCTAATTTTCAAACGCAATTTTTTAAATCGAATTCGCAACCGTATTACGTGCTTTTTAATCCACAAACTAATGAAGTTTTAAACGAACCTGTTGGCTATACACCTAATGAGGAAGATTATGCTAAATTTTTGAAACAAGGTTTAGGGGCCTTTAACTAATAAAGCCGTGTGCTTTGGCATGTGCAATAGCCTCTTTACTGTGCGTTACAAACAAAACAGGCGTGGTACGATGCGATGCGTATAAATGTTTGGCGCGTAGCATTTTCTTTTTATCGCTTACACTTCTTAAATAAATAGCAAGAATACGATCAGGATGCTGTTCTGCAATTTCTAGATAAATGGCAGGATCGTGCTCGCCACTATCGCCAATTAAAATAAAACCTAATTTAGGGTAAGTTTTTAGTAAATTTAATATCTCTTTTTGCTTCTGGGGTTTTTCACCTTCTATTTTCTTTTGAAACGGTTTTGGGAAATTACGGAGTATAATCGGCCCTTTTGGAAAGTTATTTTGCTTTAAAAAGTATTCTAAATAGCGGTACAAATTCCATGGGCTATGGCTCACGTAAAATATAGGATTTGCTTCTTGTTTTGATACACCTTTATGCAGTAAGTGATAAAACTCTGGCGCACCTTCTAAAGCGCTTCGTTTGCCGGCAGATTTAAAAATAGTATTGTAAATAACGCGCCATTTTAAGGTAGAAACTAAACCAGTATGTAAAATGGTATCATCAATATCGCTAATAACCCCAAATTTACAGTGTGGCGATGGTACTAACATTTCACCTTTAAACAGGTTATTAGATTGAAAGGTTCTCCCTGAAGTTTCATCTTTAAAAGACCATTGCATGTTTATCCAACCTTCAGAATTCATATCATTACTTAAATCATCAATAGGTGCATCAATTAAAAAATACCCGTTGTTGTCTGTTTCTGTTTTTAAAACGGTATGGTTTCCAATGTTTACAGTAAGTGTTGTATGTTTTATTTCGTCAGACTCAAAACGTTTCCATGCATTCACTATTAGTTTAAAAACGCTTTTTTGCTCTAAATTAATATTTTCATCTTCTAAGGCACGACCTCTTAAATAAATGCTGTGTGTTGTACCGTAGGTTTGAAATGCTATAATTTGTAAAGGGTCTTTTGAGAACATTGTTTTCTTTTGAAATAAATATAAAAGAAAAGCCACGATAAACGTGGCTTTAAAACAAACTATATTAGCTTATTTAGTTTAGTTGAGTATTATTTATTTAAGAGGCGTTAGCCTTCTTTTTTAAAGTTTTTAATTGTGCTTCTACTTCAGATGCTGTTCCTGTAATAGTCTCGTAAGTTGTAGAAGCTTCACCATTTTCGGTAGTAACTGTTGTAACAACAGCTTTTACCGTACCATCTGCTTTAGTTTCAGTAAAATTCACATTAACTTCCTTTTGAATTTCTACATCTTCTATGGTGTTTTTATCAGAAGCATAAGCCGTTACAGTATCAGAAGACATGGCTATACTTGGTGCAATTACTAAAGCCACAACCGACATTAATTTTAATAAAATATTTAATGAAGGCCCTGATGTGTCTTTAAAAGGATCGCCCACGGTATCACCAACAACAGCAGCTTTGTGTGTGTCTGTTCCTTTTCTGCCATCTTCTTCAATAGTTTTTTTAGCGTTGTCCCAAGCACCACCAGCGTTAGATTGAAAGATAGCCATAAGCACACCACAAGTGGTAACACCAGCTAGTAAACCTCCTAGCATTTCAGCACCACCAACGCCAAACCATTTACCACCAAAACCTACTAATACAGGCACTACAATAGCTAATAAACCAGGTAAAACCATTTCTTTAATAGACGCTTTTGTTGAAATATCAATACACTTTCCGTAATCTGCTACACCATCAGCTTCATCAAATATTTTTCGTTGTTCTGTGGTTGCCTTTGTCATGTCTGAGTCTACAGCACGCATCACTTCTAATGCAGCTTTTAATTTTGGAATATCTCTAAATTGACGACGCACTTCTTCTATCATAGCCATGGCTGCACGACCTACTGCATTCATTGATAGTGCAGAAAATACAAAAGGTAGCATGCCACCAATTAATAATCCTGCCATGATATCTGGTCTAGATACGTCAATTGTATTCACGTTAGCGGTTTTCATAAATGCAGCAAATAATGCCAAAGCTGTTAATGCCGCTGATGCAATAGCAAAACCTTTTCCAATAGCTGCAGTAGTGTTACCAACAGCATCTAATTTATCTGTACGTTCACGAACTTCACTTGGTAATTCAGCCATTTCTGCAATACCACCCGCATTGTCACAAATTGGACCGTAAGCATCAACTGCCAATTGTATTCCTGTGTTTGCTAACATTCCTACGGCAGCAATTGCAATACCATATAAACCAGCAAAATGATGAGATACCATAATAGCTGCAGCGATTAAAAGAATAGGGATAGCAGTACTCATCATACCAACACCTAAGCCAGCAATAATATTTGTGGCAGCTCCAGTTTCAGACTGCTTCACAATAGACATAACAGGTTTTTTACCTGTAGCTGTGTAATATTCTGTTACTTTTCCCACCGCTAAACCAGCAACTAAACCAGCGACAGTAGCCAAAAATACACCCATAGAAGTGTAAGTTATTGCACCATCAACCCAAGATTCTGGAAGCATTTCATTAATTATAAAGTAAGATGCTATAAACATTAATCCTGCAGAACCAAATTCTCCTATATTCAATGCGGTTTGCGGATTGCCACCATCTCTAACACGAACAAAAAATGTTCCTAAAATAGACATTACAATGCCTACAGCGGCAAGAACTAATGGTAAGTATACAGCACCTAATCCATCAAAAGCACCTTGAAATTCAGGGAGTGTTGCATATATAGCTCCAAGAACCATGGTTCCTATAATAGAGCCTACATAAGATTCAAACAAATCAGCACCCATACCAGCAACATCACCTACGTTGTCTCCAACATTATCTGCTATAGTTGCAGGGTTCAAAGGATGATCCTCTGGGATACCTGCCTCAACTTTCCCTACTAAATCTGCACCAACATCGGCTGCTTTGGTATAAATACCGCCACCTACACGTGCAAATAATGCAATAGAAGAAGCACCAAGAGAAAATCCAGAAAGCACATTAAGTACTTCTCCTATTTCCCAGCCTTGTCCACTATATATCATGAATAATCCGCTAAGACCCAATACACCAAGACCTACAACCCCAAGCCCCATAACGGCACCCCCAGCAAAAGCAACTTCTAATGCTTTGCCTAAAGAATGACGTGCAGCTTGTGTGGTTCTAACATTAGCTTTAGTAGCTACTTTCATACCTATAAATCCAGCCAATGCAGAACATATTGCACCAACTATAAATGATACGGCTACCATGCCATTAGAGCCTTCTTCGGCAGTTCCTTTAAAATATAAGAGTATTGCAACAGCGGCAACAAAAATTGCTAAAACTTTGTATTCGGCTTTTAAAAATGCCATTGCACCATCTGCAATGTTTTTAGCAATTCGAGACATTTTTGCTTCTCCAGCATCTTGCTTAGAAACCCAAACATTTTTAAAAACTACAAACGCTAATGCTAAAACACCAAAAAGCGGTAAAAATTTCACTATTAATTCCATATTCTTATAACGGTTAGTTAATTAATTATTTTTTTAACGGAGCTAAAAATAGGAAAATTAAAGTGATAAAAAAAAGACTATTTAAATAAAGATTTGATAATAGAGAATAGCTGAAATTGCATTATTCGCAAAACAGAATAAAAATCAATATCAAATGTTTATGAATAAAAAATGCTCGCCAAAGCGAGCACTTAAAATATTTTAATAAAGGTGTTACGGTTTAAATAGTAAACGTTCTTTTTTTCTTGTGTTCACTATCATCATAGCGTTTTACACATTCGTCATAAATTTTACGAGCTTCTTCAGCATTACCCCAGCCACCAACATCAACTTTTTTCTTTTCTAAATCTTTATATACTTGGAAAAAATGTTCGATTTCTTTTAGTCTGTGCGGATTTAAATCGGTAATATCACCTCTTTTGCTCCATACAGGATCAGAAACAGGAACACATATAATTTTTTCATCAGGGCCTTTTTCATCTGTCATATGGAATACACCTATAGGTCTTACTTCCATTACAACCATTGGGTAAGAAGGTTCGGTAGATAATACTAAAACATCAAGTGGATCTTTATCCAAAGCCAGTGTTTCAGGAATAAAACCATAATCTCCAGGATACATCATAGAAGAAAATAAGGTTCTATCAAATCGTATTTTGTGTAAGGTGAAGTCGTATTCGTATTTGTTTCTACTTCCTTTAGGTATTTCAATTAAAACGTCAAACGTTAATTTTTTCTTGTTCGTCATAAGTAAAGTAATTTGGGCTGTAAAAGTACTCAACACATTAGGTTAAAACAACTAATACGTACTGTATTTACTATAATTTACGAAAGCTTAACTTTATTTGAATCAAAACACTTAATTAACAGAAACATAGCTCAATATTTATTAACTTGTTGGCCTAATTCAAACTAGATTAATGTTATTATTATGAAGTATTTTTTTGCCTTTATTTTCGCATGTGTTAGTTTCATTATTCAAGCTCAAAATCAACCATGGCAAGGTAAGTTTGAGCCTATTGATAATTTAATGGCACCAGTAAACACCTACCGAACCGCTAGTGGTGCTCCAGGAAATGCCTACTGGCAACAACGTGCCGACTATAAAATAAAAGCAATAATTGATGAAACCAATAATACATTAACAGGTGAAGAAACCATCACCTATTACAATAACTCGCCAGACGATTTAAGTTATTTATGGATTCAACTGGAGCAAAATGTAAATAAAAAAGAAAATGAAGATTTTGGTGCCATCAATAATAGTTTGAAAAACGGTATCAATACAAGGCAAATGCAATTTTTAACTAGAGCTATAGATTTTCCTGCGGGGTATTCTATTAAATATATAAAAGACACTAACGGAAAACCCTTAACATCTATTGTAAATAATACCATGATGAAGGTATTGTTAGATGCACCTTTAACATCTGGTGCCACGTTAACGTTTTCTATTGGATGGTCTTATCCAATTACCGATAGAAGCATGTATTTATTATCTCGTGAGGGTTACGAATATTTTCCTGAAGATGATAACACTGTTTATCTTATTGCGCATTGGTTTCCTAGAATGGCCGTTTATAATGATACCGAAGGGTGGCAGAACCAGCAGTTTCAAAAATTAGGTGAATTTGCTTTAGAATTTGGTGATTATGATGTTGAAATTACGGTGCCTGCAGATCATGTAGTAGCATCAACTGGCGCACTTCAAAATCCTGAAAACGTACTTACTAAAACACAAAGAAAACGTTTAAGTGCCGCCTCAAAATCATTTGACAAACCTATGATGATTATTACGCAAAAGGAAGCTCTTGAAAATGAAAGTTCAAAATCTAAAAAACAAAAGACTTGGAAGTATAAAGCTAAAAATGTTAGAGATTTTGCGTTTGCATCGTCTCGAAAGTTTATGTGGGATGCACAAGCCGTAAAATTGCCAACAAACACTGTAATGGCAATGTCTTATTACCCAAAGGAAGGCTTGCCTGTATGGCAAGAAGCATCAACTAAAGCAATAAAACATGCTTTGGAAGTATATTCTGAAGCTACGTTTGATTATCCCTATCCTGTGTGTATTTCTGTAAATACGTCAAACATCGGTATGGAATTTCCAATGATTAGTTTTAATGGCGGCCGACCAAAAGATGGTAAAATAAGTAAAGCTGCTAAGGCTAGTATGATAGGTACTATTATTCATGAAGTAGGGCATAACTGGTTTCCTATGATTGTAAGTTCAGACGAGCGTAAATGGATGTGGATGGATGAAGGTTTAAATACATTTTTGCACCAACGTACTGTTGCAGAACGTTACCCTGAGTTTAATAGCGTAACCCCAAAAAGTATTGCGCCTTTTATGAATGGTGATAAAAACGTGTTGCGCCCTATTATGACGACTTCTGACAATGAATTATTCAACCAATTTGGAGCTAATTTTTATATTAAGCCTACAGTAGGTTTGCAAATGCTTAGAAACTCTATAGTTGGAAAAGCATTGTTTGATGCAGCTTTTAAAGAGTATGCAAACCGTTGGAAATACAAACACCCTAATCCCTCTGATTTGTTTAGAACTTTAGAAGATGCTACCGCAACAGATTTAGACTGGTTTTTTAGAGGTTGGTTTTTTACAACAGATAATGTAGATGTAGAATTAGCTAACGTAAAGTGGTTTAAGGTACAAGAAGAAGATAGAAATATAGAAGACCAAACCAAAAGTACTCAAGTTACTGCCGAGGGTAATAATACCCCAGAAGTACCAAAAGATTTTTCAAATGGTCCTGAAGTTATTACTATGACAACTACGCCTGATAAAAATTACGGTGGCTTTTTATCTAGAATGGACGATGCTGCTATTAGAAAACAATTATCTGGAAAAAACCTATATGAAGTTACTATAAAAAATGTTGGAGGTTTAGTAATGCCAGTAATCATTGAGTGGGTTTTTACAGATGGTACTACAGAAATTGATAGATTGCCAGCGCAAATATGGCGTAGAAACGAATATGAAGTAAAAGAAGTGTTTATAAAAGAAAAGGAGGTGGAAACTGTAAATCTAGATCCTAATTTTGAATTTGCAGATACTGATATGTCCAACAATGTATTTCCGAAGGCTAAAAGAAATTCTGAATTTGATACTTTCAAAAAAAACAAAACTAAATAAGTTGTTTTAGTAACGATTTAAAAAGCAAAAAATCCATGATAACTCATGGATTTTTTTGTTTCCGATTTCTTACCCAAAAAAATCGTACAACTCTAACTAAAACTAAACTGATTTCATAGCTATATTCTAACTATTACTTATCTCTGATACAAATATAAAACTAGTTTTTGATATATTTTTATATATATTAATTATGATATACATAATTATTTTTAATACATCAACTTCATAAAAAAAGCTTGTGATTATTCACAAGCTTTTAGATTTTAAGTTATTGCTATTAACTAGAACTAATCCATCAGAATAATTTATTCACCTTGCCCTAGAGAGAAGGCTCTTTTTCCATCAAACTCGTAAAGATTTTCAGTTTTTATGATATCCAATCCTTTATTATGTAGTTTGGAGAGTAATGCAATTACTTGCTCAAATTCTACAGGTTTGTATACAGGCGTTTCTGTTGCAATTTCGGCATCTATAGCAACAAATCTACATCTCCAATGGTCTGTACAATAGGTTTCTTTTAGACCTTTAGGGTATACTTTTACACCTCTATTGGTAATCATTTTTAATTTCAATTTAAATGCACTTATGTTGGTAAGTATATCTCCAATTTCCTCAGGGTTGTTGCCTTTCCAATCTATAAACACATCTACACCTAACAGCTGTTTATGTTGCTCTTTTCGCTTATATTCTGGGATGGTAATCTTGCCTGTTCCCATTGCCATTTCACTTTTTGGGAGTTTTTGCGGTGTTTCACCCAATCGCTCAATTACAGCATTTGCAAATTCTGATGTAGATACTTTTTTAACGCTATATTGATTATTATAAATATCGGCTGTATGGTATCCCTCCTCAAGTGTAGTTAACCATGCGTTTTTAATTTTATCGGCAACTTCGGTTTGCCCAATATATCCTAACATATTGATGGCAGCATTTAATAACCCAGATGGGTTTGCTATATTTTTACCAGCAATATCAGGTGCAGAACCGTGTATAGCCTCAAACATGGCTATGTTTTTACCAATATTTGCAGAACCTGCCAAACCTACCGAACCACCAATTTCTGCAACTATATCCGAAATAATATCACCATATAGGTTTGAAGTTACGATAACATCAAACCTTTCTGGATGCGCTGCTAAGTGCGCTGCTCCTATATCGATAATTTGAGATTCATTAATAATGTCTGGATATTCAGAAGCAATTTCAACAAATACTTTATGAAATAAACCGTCAGTCAACTTCATGATATTATCCTTAATCATACAGGTTACTTTCTTTCTGCCAAAAGCTCTAGCATATTCAAAAGCATAGCGAACAATGCGTTCACATCCTGGTCTAGTAATCAACTTTAAACATTGTACCACATCATTTGTTTGCTGGTGCTCTATACCTGCATACAAATCTTCTTCATTTTCACGTACAATTACCACATCCATATTTGGGAAATTTGTTTTTACATAGGGGTGTAAAGCACTCACTGGCCTAACGTTTGCAAATAACCCTAAAGATTTTCTAAGTGTTACATTTAAACTTTTATAGCCTTTGCCTTGAGGTGTTGTTACTGGTGCTTTTAAAATAATTTTAGCATCATTTATAGTTTCCCAAGCTTCTGTTTTAATACCAGAAGTATTTCCAGAAAGGTATACCTGTTCTCCCAATTCAATAACACTGGGTTCTATATTAGCTCCAGCATATTTAAGAATTTTAAGTGTAGCAGCCATAATTTCAGGGCCAATACCATCGCCTTTTGCCACAGCAATTTTTACCTTTTTCCGTACATTATTCTTTTTGAAATTTCCGTTTAATAATTCTGCTTGCATGTCTTTCTGTTTTAGTACGGCACAAATTTATAACAAACATTTAATATATTTTTATATATACTTTTTATAAAATATATTAATTATATTTATGTATTAGTAATCTTAAAATGTATTTAGTTATGTGTTGATAACACTTAAATTAATTGCAGTGGCAAAAAAGAACTGTAGGAGATATTAAAATTATGTGCAGTGAAAGCTAGCTTAAAAATACAGAATAAGTAGCGTTTTTATAAAAACTGGATAATAAAAGTAAAGCAAAAGGTACCTCTAGAAATAAAACCCGAAACTTCCTGTAACTCCAAATTTTCGGGCGTCTGGGTAAAGTATATCGTTTTTATAATTCCCTCTAAAGTTGAAATCAATTCTAAAAACTTTAAAAATATTACCAATACCAAAACTGTATTCGTAATAAGGTTCTTTATTTGGTGCCACTAACTGTAAATTAGCAGGATTACTAGGTACGTTACTTAATGCAATATTTTCTTCAGAAATGTTTGCAATAACACCACGAACGCTTATTATTTCTCTAAGATTCAATTTTCGTAAAAACGGTATTCTAGAAAAGAACCGACCGTTAAAATTATGTTCAAAATGAAATGAAGCATACTCGTCTGATACAAATTCATAAAAATCTAATTGAGAAAACGTATTATAGATTGAAAAAAAAGTTTGGTTTCCGGGTATCACATTTAACAATCCTAATGGTACTTCACCAAATGTTTTTCCAACCTCTATTGAGGTTGCTAAACGGCCAAAACCACCTACTTGCCAAGGTTGTAAATAGGAGAGTTGCACTTTGGTATAATCAAAATCACTATTTAAAATACGTTGGTCGCCACGGCTTATTTGCGCAAACAAACGAGCAAAATTATCGTTAGCGGTTTTACGTTCTACGCCAAAACCTGTCATTTTTCTTCCTGGAAAGTATGCTGCAGAAAATGTAGTTTCGTATTGTTTAATTTCAGACTTTACTCCTGTAGGTGTATTATAGTCTAAACTAAATGTTGGTGATGCAGACTCTAAAGTTCTGTAATTACCACCCAATCTTAAAATTAAATTGCGAAAGGGTTCTGCTTCAACCGCAACACTTGTTAAGTTTATGGAGGTTAATTTATCATTAGCACCTGCTGTTACTACTGCCGAAGATGCTAAACTACGGCCCAAAACATCAGTAGAATTGGTTAAACTAGCGCCCAGTTGTTCTACATCGCGCCTGTTTCCACCAGAAATAATGAGTCGGTTTTTCTTGTCTAACAACCATTTCCCTGAAATACCATATTTAAATTTATCATCTCTAAAGCCGTACGCTAAAAAGCCTTCTAGTCGCCATAAATCATTTCTTCCAAAATAGGTACGACCGCCTGTTCGTAATCGTAAACCTTCTACATCATTAAACCCAAATGTGGAAAAAATTGGTCCGTAATCTAAAGGCAGCGTATTAAATTCAATATAACCAGAAGCTAGAATGCTACCTAAGTTATATAAGCGCTTAAACTTTTTTACTGTTTTAAGCGTGTCTAACATTTTATAAACGCCTTTTTCGTCTTTATTAAGTGCCTCTAAACGGTTCGCTTCCCAAAATTCATCGTCTCTATCATACACATCCTTATCGAAATTATAAACTTCTTTGTCGTAGAATTTTTTATCCTTCGGAATATCAAATTTATAATTGTCATATAGTGTAGTGCGTTTGCCGTAAATACCACGCGATTGTTCTTTTTTATTAAAAGCAAAATCACTTAGCATATAATCACGTTTCACAAGAAATAAAGAGTCGTTTAATACCTCAAACTCTTGTTCGATATAAATATCTTTTACCCAGTTAATATTGGCACTTTTTGAGGCTTGCAAATTAATTTCTTTAACAGCATAAGTAGTATCTGCCACCCAAAAATCACCTTTAAAAGTTAGTTCGTTTTTTCGTCTGGGGTAATAAATTATATTGTAACACCATTTGTTATCTAAATAAGAGCTATCTGCCAATACATAATTGTATGTACTTATTCCTGTTTTTGATAACGGACTTACAAAGCTTTTGTCAAAAAACTTTAAAAAATTATCGTATACATTAAAATCTGCATATAAATCGTCAACAAAATCTATTATTACTTGGTTATCGCTAAACCCTGAATTTTTGTTGCCTTGTAAATCTTCTTTTTCTCTATTTAAAGTATTATCACCATATACTTTGGATACCGCCTCGTTTATAAACATAGGCAGGTAGGTTTTACCCGTAACGCGAGAGGTATCTACTTCGTTAAATACAAACTCCATACCTCTAAAAAGTTTACTTTTTATAAGGGCGCTGTCTATCGTATTAATATCAAATTCTACTTTTTCGTATTTATCGTACTCGTATTGTTTGAATTGTTTTAACCCATTACTACGTTTATTTGCCCAAATTTTTCTAAGAATAGCAATAGCAGGATTGTTTTTTTTAGGTTGTTTGCCAGAAACAATCACCACTTCGTTTAATTGTGCGGCCTCTTCTTTTAAAGTGAATTTTAAATCGTAATTTACTTTTTTGTTTAACGTAATATTAAGCGTTTCATAACCAATAAAAGATACGGTTAACGCGCTTCTCGTTTCTTCAGATTCTAAATAGAATTTTCCATTTTCATCAGTTATGGTGCCTTCGGTGGTTCCTGTAAATATAATATTGGCGAAAGCTACAGGTTGGTTTATAACATCGAATACATAACCACTTACTTTAGTTTGCGCTAAAGATGTAGTTATATGGATTAGAAAAAGGACAAAAAGTAATTTTAATTTCATCTAAAAAGTTTCGTTCTTATACTATAGACATAAAAGTAGTTTATGGGTTGCATTTAATTTTTTAAAATGCTGTGCTATTTAAACAAAAAACTTCATTAACAACCATTGTGTTAATGAAGTTTATAACGTAAAAAATACTATTTTATTTGTACAATACTTTTTTTACAGCTTTAATAACATCTTCATAATCAGGTAACCATTCTTTTAATAAAACAGGAGAATATGGCGCTGGAGTATCGGCTGTATTAATTTTAACAATTGGCGCGTCTAAATAATCAAACGCTTCACTTTGTACTAGATAGGTAATTTCTGTAGCAACATTTCCAAAAGGCCATGCTTCTTCTAAAACTACTAATCTGTTTGTTTTCTTAACAGATTCTATAATGGCTTTTCTATCCATTGGACGAACGGTACGTAAGTCGATAATTTCACAAGAAATACCTTCTTTTTCTAATTCGTCAGCTGCTTTATATGCTTCTTTTATTATTTTTCCGAAGGAAACAATAGTTACATCATCACCTTTTCTTTTAATTTCTGCAACGCCAATAGGTAAAATATACTCACCTTCTGGTACTTCACCTTTATCACCATACATTTGTTCACTTTCCATAAAAATAACTGGATCATCATC
>CALDUF010000075.1 GCA_937923515.1 uncultured Flavobacteriaceae bacterium | reverse complement strand
TCAGGTACGTCGGTTCAAGAGGTAAATCAATTGTTAAAACAATTTAACCAAATGAGCAAAATGATGAAGATGATGCAAGGTGGCGGTGGCAAAAAAATGATGCAGATGATGAAGAATATGCGTTAATTCAGTTCTCAGTCTCAGTTTTCAGTCTCAGTCTCAGTTTTCAGTAATTTATGGGTTTTAAAGATTTACTAGCTTATACGAAAGGATTTGAATTATCTATGTTGATATTTGAAACTTCAAAATCTTTTCCAAAAGAAGAAACCTATGCTTTGACTGACCAAATAAGAAAAAGTTCACGCTCAGTTTGTGCTAATATTTCAGAAGCTTATATAAAAAGAAGATATCCAAAACATTTCATAAGCAAATTAACTGATGCTGATGGGGAGAATTCTGAAACAAGTACATGGCTAGATTTTGCATTAGCTTGTGAATATGTTTCTAAAGAAAAATACGCTGATTTTATTAAGCAAAATAAAGAAATTGGAAAACTCATAAACTACATGATTAATAATCCAGAAAAATTTGGAGTTAAAACTGAAAACTAATATTGCGGTAAGAGTAGGAAGCGCAGCGTAAGAACTGCGACTGCTACTGCGACTGAAAACTTATAAAGAAACATGACAATTTTAGACGGTAAAAAAGTAAGTAACGATATAAAAAATGAAATTGCGGAACACGTACAATCCATGATTTCAAAAGGTGAAAAAGTACCACATTTAGCTGCTATCTTAGTAGGTTCTGATGGTGCAAGTATGACGTATGTTGGTGCTAAGGTAAAGGCTTGCCAACGCATAGGATTTAAATCTACGCTTATTGAAATGCCCGAGTACACTTCAGAAGAAGAATTGCTTGAAAAAATTCATGAGTTAAACACAGATAACGCTATCGATGGCTTTATTGTACAGTTGCCCTTGCCTGAGCAAATAGATGAGCAAAAGGTATTAATGGCTGTAGATCCTGATAAAGATGTTGATGGTTTTCATCCTACCAACGTGGGGAGAATGGCGCTAGATTTACCAACATTTTTACCTGCAACGCCTTATGGTATTATGGAGTTGTTAGAGCGTTACCAAATAGAAACCTCTGGGAAGAATGTTGTGGTTATGGGAAGAAGCCATATTGTTGGTCGCCCTATGAGTATTTTAATGAGTCAAAAACGCGCTGCGGGCGATGCTACAGTTACTGTAGTGCATAGTCGTTCTAAAAATCTAAAAGAAATTACAAAAGCTGCTGATATTGTTGTGGCTGCTATAGGTATATCAGAGTTTTTAACGGGCGATATGGTAAAGGAAGATGCCGTTATTATTGATGTTGGTATAACGCGTGTTCCAGACCAAACTAAAAAGAATGGGTATCGCCTTGCGGGTGATGTACATTTTGAAAGCGTAAGTAAAAAGGCTAGTTATATTACACCAGTGCCTGGTGGCGTTGGCCCAATGACGATTGCGATGTTGCTTAAAAACACGTTATTAGCAAGAGAACGCCACGGATAGTATGTTCTAAATTATTTTGCAAATAATTGCGATACGTCTTTAAAGGCTTTAAACTCTAGAGCATTTCCAGAAGGGTCATAAAAAAACATAGTAGCTTGTTCGCCCACTAAACCTTCAAACCTTACATAAGGCGCAATAACAAATGTTACGTTTTTACGCTCTAAATCTGCCGCAAACGTGTGAAATGTATCCCAAGCTAAAACCACACCAAAATGTGGTACTGGTACGGCTTTTCCATCAACAGCATTGGTGTGCAAATCTGTAGCGTCTTCTTTGGGTTTGTAATGAATTACCAATTGGTGGCCAAAAAAATTAAAATCTACCCAATGGTCGCTGCTTCTGCCTTCTTCACAACCTAAAACATCTCTGTAGAATGTTCTACATGCTTCTAAATTAGAAACAGGTATAGCTAAATGAAATGGTTGAACGCTTGTGCTCATAGTAAAATGTTAAGCTGGTTTTTTAGCATATTTAAACATTGAGACACCTGCAATAAAAAATATAAGCCCTAAGATGGCCAATGCCCACGGACTAAGAGAATTTATTATTGGCGTACCAAAGATGCCCAAAACACCTAGTATTAAACCTATCATCCCTACAAGGGTTAAAATCAATGCTAAAGTTCGTATCATGTTATTTAGATTTTTTCAAAAATAAGAATATTTAATAAACTTCTATTTTCTTTCTGTTTTAGAAGGTGTAAATGTTTTTTTAGAATCGCTAATTAAAGCTGTAAGTTCTGTAAATTCATCTTTAGTTAATTCTCGATATTCACCAACTGGCGTGTCTAACTTTATATTCATAATACGCACGCGTTTTAAGGTTTGTACCTCATAATTTAAATACGCACACATACGCCGAATTTGCCTATTTAAGCCCTGTGTTAAAATAATTTTAAAGGTGTGGGAATTCAATTTTTCAACCTTGCACTTTTTTGTGGTTTGTTTTAAATCTTCTAAATAAATACCGCCAGCCATTCGGTTTACAAAAGTTTGCGATATAGGTTTATCAACCGTAACAACATATTCTTTTTCGTGATTATTACTAGCGCGTAAAATTTTATTAACGATGTCACCATCATCTGTAAGTAGAATTAAACCTTCACTAGGTTTGTCCAACCTTCCGATAGGAAAAATACGTTTAGGATAATTTATAAAATCAATAATATTATCTTTTTCAACAGAGGTGTCTGTAGTGCAAACAATACCAATTGGCTTGTTAAAAGCGAGATACACAAAGGCTGTTTTGGTGTTTTTAATAGTTTCACCATCTACGGCTACAACATCATTTGCTGCTACTTTTGTGCCCATTTCTGGAACTGCACCGTTAATGGTAACTCTACCAGCATCAATTAATTTGTCTGCTTCTCGTCTAGAGCAATAACCAGCTTCACTTAAAAATTTATTAATGCGTTTTAAAGCTATATCTCCCATAATTCAAAAATACAATTAAGCTTTAAGAAAGCTAAGGATATGGTTATAAACTTCTGTAGATTTTAAGCCATGACCATAACCTTTAGTTTCAATAAATTGTGATTTAGGATAGTTGTTTTTGATAGTTACACCGTCTTGGAATGGGATAATACGGTCTTTTTTATCATGAATAATGAGTGCCTTGGCATTTAAAGTTGAAGTGAATTTTGAGGTTGAAAAATCCTCGGGCAAAAAGTTGAACGTCTTTAAAATATAATTTCTAATTGCAGTTTTAGTCCTACCATTATACCGCATTACAGTTTCATAACTGTTAAGAATAGTACTAAATGCATCTGGAGCACCAAGAAGAATAAGCTTAGTAATACTTTCCATATTGTGGTTATGCATGGCAAAAACAGACGCCATACCACCAACCGAATGCCCTATAAGTATTTTGGGTTGAAACCTACTTACCACCACGTTGATACATTCTGAATATAAAACCGCATTAAATTGTTTGTTACCCGTAGCGCCGTGAGCAGGCGCATCTAGCGCAATAATATTAAAATGGCGTTCTTGTAATAATTGTATCAGGTCTTTCCACCGAGACGAATTACTTTCCCAGCCATGAGCCAATACAACGGTATCGCCAGAATTTTTCCATTGGTAGGTTTGTATGGCAAAGTTTTTATATGAAATTTTTTTTTGTGCGGCAGTGTTTAAATACGCAATATCATTGGGCTTTAATGCGCCTTTTCTTGGAATTGAAAACAGCTGTATGGCTAATTTACCCGCGTATTTGGGTGCAAAAACACCTGTAAAATTTATAAAAGCTCCAATAAGTTTGGGTATAAAGCTATTCATGTTAATCTTCTCTATTAACTAAATTCATAGCAAAGGCAGGCGTACAAATAGCGATATATTCACAAACTTCAGTAAACGGATTAGAGTATTGTACTCTGGTGTTTTTTTCGATTTTGATAGATTCACCAGCTTCCAAAACCACGGTTTCTCCATCAATAATAAATTGCTTTTTACCTTTGATGATAAACGTATATTCATCAAATTCTGGCGTTTGAAAAGGCTCGCTCCAACCTGCTGGCGCTACCATGTGCGCTATACTCAATTTTGGGTTATTGTTTATGGCATTACCAAAATGCTCTTTAATAATTTTACCATCATCTGTAGGAACTACAAATGGATTTTTTTGAATTGTAAATTTTTTCATTTTAATCTTTAAAAGGCTTACGTTTTATCATACCACCTTTAATATCTTTTACAATACCCATAATTAAAAAGGCTTTTCTATCTATCTTATCAATTTCAGTTTTTACTCTTGGTAATTCTAAACGCGTTATTACGGTGTAAATAATATCTTTATCAGCACTGTCACCAGCAGATCCGTAACCTCCTTTGCCTTTGTAAACCGTACAAGCGCGCCCTAATTTTTTGGTAAGCATCAACTTAATAGCATCATGTTTTGTAGATATAATGGTTAGTCCAACATACTCTTCAACGCCATCTACAACAAAATCTACTGTTTTTGCAGCAGCCAAATAGGTTAAAATGGCATACAGTGCGGTTTCTACAGAAAGTACATAAGCTCCAAAAGCAAAAATAAAAATATTGATAACCAACAATACATCTCCAACAGTTATTGATAATTTTCTACTGAGAAAAATGGCCAGTACTTCTGTACCATCTATAACGCTTCTACCTCTCATAGACATACCAATACCTAAACCTAAAAAGAAACCGCCAAAAATGGCTATTAATAATTTGTCTTCTGTAATGGTTGGGTAGTTTACAAAATGCACCACAAATGCTAGCATTGAAATGGCCACGACACTTCTAAGCGCAAATTTTAAACTTATCGTTTTTGAAGCTAAAAATATAAATGGAATATTTACCAAAATTAAAAGGATGCCTAATTTTAATGAGGTAAGATTTTCCAGTAATAGTGAAATACCTGTAGCGCCGCCGTCTATAAAATTATTGGGTAATAAAAATCCTTTTAATCCAAAACCTGCCGAAAACACACCTATTACAATAAAAATGTATTCGCTAATGGTATGTCTAAGTTCTACGTGTAGTCGTCGTACTAAGGGTACAACTTCTTTTTGGCTTACAGGTGTGCCTGTATGTTTTTTTTGCAGTCGTTTACGCGCTACATCAACTAATATTTTAGATAAGAATGGATTCAATAGGTTGCTTTTAATGCCAGTTTATAAAAAAGTATTTAATTTTTGCAGTATCAGGAATATGTGTGGCTTCTATTTTTAAATCCATATCCACTCTTAAATTTGATGGTAATTCTTTTTTGTCGATAGTAAAACTAGCGTTTAAAGCGTTTACGGTAACAACAATAGAATTTATTAAATTATCAATTCTAGATATCTTATAATTATCAGCGATAGCTTTAAATGTACTTAATTTTGTGATGTTTTTACCGGTTTTAAATCGACTATCTATAATTTGAACCGTTTCAATTACCGATGTAGAATCTAAAGCTTCAGCAGGTTCTAGTATTAATAATTGTTTTCCTGTTGTATCTAAAATTTCAATATTGTTTTTGTTTCCAAGAAATTCATCGCCAGCAATACGTTTTACAATAGAATCGTTAGGGAATACTAGTTGTAAATCTTTTACTTGTGTAGAATCTGTGAGTAGGCCAACGTGTTGTTTAGACACTTCAAACGGATCTTGTGGTGTATTACAAGCTATACAGCATATCAAGAACAGCAGTACTACGATTAGGGACTTTTTCATTTAATTTGGTACTTTAAAAGTTAAAATTATTTACGCATTACTTTGGTTAAAATGCCAAAAACGCTTCTAATAAACGTAGCGCTAGTAAGTACTTTTACAACTGGATTCATTTTACTGCTTTTACGACGCGTAGTGGTTGTTTTACGTTTAGATTCCGCTTTTTTTAGTGCTTCTTTTTCTTGTTTTGCTTTAATTTTAGCCTCATCTGCTTCGGCTTTTTTAATTTTTTCGTTAAGCATTTCGTATGCACTTTCCCTATCAACAGTTTCGTTATATTTTTTAGTTAATTTAGATGCTGATAGAAGCGTAGAGAGCTCACCATCGGTGAGTACATCCATTCTACTCATGGGTGCACGCATCATAGTTGCAGCTAGTGGCGTTGGGCGCCCCTTTTCATCTAAAGCAGAAACTAGCGCTTCACCAATACCTAAAGATGTTAAAACTTCGGTAGTATCGTAATACTCAGAATCTGGATAGTTTTGTGCAGTGAGTTTAATAGCTTTTCGGTCTTTTGCAGTAAATGCTCTTAATGCATGTTGTACTTTTAAACCTAATTGCCCCAATACTTCCTCAGGAACATCAGTTGGGTTTTGGGTTACAAAATATAAACCAACACCTTTACTTCTTATAAGTTTTACAATACTTTCTATCTGATTTAAAAGTGCTTTTGAGGCTTCGTTAAATATCAAATGTGCTTCGTCTATAAATAGCACAAGTTCTGGTCTGCCACTATCACCCTGTTCTGGGAAAGTAGAATAAATTTCAGCTAATAAACTCAACATAAATGTTGAAAATAATTTAGGCTTATCTTGTATGTCGGTAAGTCTCAAAATGTTGATGTAACCTTTACCATTATCGTCAACTCTTAATAAATCATCTACTTCAAAAGAGGTTTCGCCAAAAAACAAATCAGCACCTTGCTGCTCTAATTCAATAATTTTTCGAAGAATAGCTCCTGTAGATGCTGTTGAAATACGACCGTAAGATTCGGTAAACTCGTCCTTTCCTTCTTGGGTGGCGTATTGTAATATTTTTTTAAAATCTTTTAAATCTAAAAGTGGTAATTTATTGTCATCACAATATTTGAAAATAACGGCTACAATACCTGATTGGGTTTCGCTTAAATCTAAAATACGAGACAATAAAACAGGGCCAAATTCACTAACTGTAGCTCTTAGCCTAACACCATCTTGTTCAGAAAGTGTTAAAACTTCAACAGGAAATGCTGTTGCGTTAAATGGTAAGCCAATTTTTTCGTGACGCTCATCAATTTTTGGATGCCCAGGACTTGCTTTTGCCAATCCACTTAAATCACCTTTAATATCCATTAATAAAACGGGAATGCCCTTTTCGCTTAGGTTTTCTGCCAATACTTGTAAAGACTTAGTTTTACCTGTACCTGTAGCGCCTGCTATTAAACCATGCCTGTTTATAGTTTTTAAAGGAATATTTACGTGTGCTCCAGTAACGGTTTCGCCATCTAACATAGCTGCGCCAAGCGTTATAAAGTCGCCTTTAAATGTATTACTTTCTGTTATAATTTTAGAAAATTCGTCTGTTCTACTCATCATCAAAGTTTTGATAAAAATAGTGTAATTTTAATCAACTAGAAAATTCATTATAATGATAAGAAATATAAAACTACTAATAGTGATACTTCCGCTTATTTGTGTGTCTTGTGATACGTCTAAAACTAAAATTAAGTTTCATAAATCTCATGAAACCAGTAGGCAAAACGCACCGTTTAGCGATGCCGTAGAAACTAATGATTTTTTATTTTTAGCTGGCCAAATAGGTAAAGATCACAAGAAAGGCACTTTAGTTAAAGGTGGTATTACAGCCGAAACTAAACAGGCGATAGAAAATATAAAGGCGGTATTACAGCATCATAATTTAACCTTGCATAATGTGGTTAAGTGCACCGTGATACTAAATAATATTGAAGATTTTAAGGCGTTTAATGCGGTATATACTCAGTATTTTGTAAATAAACCCGCCAGAACTACGTTTGCTGCTCAACATTTAGCAGC
>CALDUF010000074.1 GCA_937923515.1 uncultured Flavobacteriaceae bacterium | reverse complement strand
TAGCTTGGGCAGATTTTCATCGGTTTTTAAAAGGTTGGAGTCCTGGACATTGGAAAATTAATAGCTATAGCGAACGTATTACTGCAAAAGTCATCAAAAACCTATAGCAATGGATTTACAACATTTAACAACTCTAGCTATTGAAGCAGCACTTTCAGCTGGAAAAATCATCAACAAATATATAAATGATGCTATTGTTGTAGAACAAAAAGAAGGCGGCTCTACATACGCCTCTCAAGTTGTTACAAAAGTAGACCACGAATGCGAACGTATTATCTTATCGCATTTACAACCCACTTGTGAAGCCTTTAATATCGGTTTACTATCTGAAGAAACACAAGATGATGGTAGCCGATTTAAAAAAGACTTTTTTTGGTGTATAGATCCTTTGGATGGCACACTCGCATTCATTAATAAACAACTTGGTTTTTCGGTTTCAATTGCTTTAATTGCTAAAGATGGTACGCCTGTAATTGGCGTTGTGTTTAATCCTAGTACAGATACCTTGTACCACGCTGTAAAAGGACAGGGCGCTTATAAAAACAAAAAGCCTTGGCATATTAAAAACACTAACGATTATTTAACTTACGTCACCGATAAAAAGTTGAGCGACACACCTAAGCACGAAGAAATCCAAAATATTCTTAATAAACACAAAATAAGTTTGGGACTAAAAAACATTAAAGAAATATCGGGTGCGGGCGCAGTAATGTGTGCCATTTTGGTTTTAGAAAACGGACCCGCTTGTTTTTTAAAACTGCCTAAAACAGCAACTGGTGGCGGTAGCATTTGGGATTATGCGGCAACTGCTTGTATATATCAGGAACTAGACTTACCAGCGACAAGTTTTAATGGTTTACCATTGAATTTGAATAAAAAGGGGAACACTTTTATGAATGAAACAGGTGTTTATTACTCCAATTTTAAAAATTGCAGTTGACTATCGGCATTGAACAACACCAAATGTAATTTGCCATTGATTTTAATTTTTTCAATAGCTTTGGTTTCGGTATTTGAAATAGTTTGATTTAAAGTAATAAATTTTGAGTTGCCGTTAGCTCTCAAAATATAACCTTGAGACGCATCATAACGTACCGTTTCCACCTCAGCATCATAGATAGTTCCTACACCTATTACTTCTGTTGTTTCATTTTTATTATTATTCAAAAATTCGAAATCTAAAGTTGGTCCAAATTGCGCTTTATTGGGCAATCTGTGAAATTCTAAATTATAATTCCCTTTGTTTTCAATATAATAAGAACTAAAGGTTGTTGCGCTTAAATGCAATGCGTTCTCAATAGTTTCTTTACCGTAAACATCAAAAATAGTAGCATTTGCAAATGCTTTATAAGATGCAATTTTATCCTTTAAAAATGGGGTTTGTTGGGTAGAACATTCTTTACCGCGAATAGGAAAAATATCGTCCTCATAGGTTTTACTTAATGCAAAATCGTAGCTGTCATTATTATCAAAATAATTGGCATAAATATGGAGCGGTTTTGTTTCTGAAGGATGAAATTTGTTGTTTTCGCCAATGTTGCCAACAAAGTAGTCTTCGTCGCCATCGTTATCAAAATCAATCGCTTTAATAGTTTGAAACCAGCCAGTTTTAGAATCGCTGGGGAATTCTACTTTTTTGAAAATACCGTTATCGTTGTTGAAAAACGTTACTGGCATCCATTCGCCCACCACAATTAAATCAGAATCGCCATCACCATCATAATCTGAAAACACCGCGTCATTTACCAAGCCCAAATTATTTAATGCTTTTGCTCTCTTATTTGTGGCGTTTGTAAACGTACCATTTCTATTTTCAAGCAAGTATGATTCTGGTGCTTTAGGGTATTTTCCAGGAACCACACGCCCGCCAACAAACAAATCTATATCGCCATCACCATCAAAATCATCTGCGGTAATCGCTTTAGTCACGTTTAACATGTTTGGCAATCTTCCTTTAGAAAACTTACCCTTTCCATTGTTTATATACAAGCGGTCTTGTAACAGCTTATCGTTTTCGGGCAAACTATAATTTCCAGAGGCCACATAGAGGTCTACATCACCATCATTATCCGCATCAAAAAACAAGGCATTATTATCGTTGTACGCTTTATCTTTTTCGAAAATTAGTTGATTAGACAATGTGAATTCTCCTTTTGTATTTTGAAAATATAATTCAGAAGAAAAACCTGCTGTATTGCCTAAAAACAGATCCTCTAAACCATCATTATTTACATCAGCAACTGTTAAAGCTGCATCAATGGTAGATTGTTTTTGTGGTAATAAAACTTGAAGATTGTAATCGTTAAATTTTACCGATTGGTGTTTGTAATTGACACCTAATGCCGAAGCCGAAATACTTTTAAAACGCAAATCTGTAGTTTTAATAATGGTATCATTTTCTTTTGCATTTTTATGCGTTAAGGTTATGTGTTGGTTGGTTTTAATCTGGGTTAGAATTTCTTGTTTACCATCATTCCAAATTACTTTTAAACTGTCAATACGTTTTAATTTATCCAATCCAAAAATTAAATTATTAGCTACCGTAGATTGATAACCTCTAGATGGATAAACCTGTTTTACTTGCTGTAAATTACCAGCATAAACCAAAACTTTAGCGCCAATGCCGTTTTTGTTTTTATTTGAACCTTCTAAGTTTATTTTAATATAATTAGCAATACTATTATTTCTATAAATAGACGCTTTATCAGATTGGTTGTTAAGTACCAAATCTAAATCACCATCGTTATCAAAATCTGCATAAGCGGCACCATTTGAATTGATTTTTGTATCAAATCCAAAGACAAGAGACACATTTTTAAAAGTAAGATCTTTATTATTTAGAAACATGTAGTTTTCTAATTTTGCCGAAGGTATCAGTTGTAATGCCGTTTCTAAGTTTTGCCTTTCGTCAAATTTTGACAATTTTTTCCCCATCTCTTTCCTAAAATCCTGATTGGCAATATCCTTTTCAATACCATTGGTTACAAACACATCGTTATAGCCATCATTATTAAAATCGGCCACCAAAGGTGCCCAACTCCAGTCGGTTTTAGCAATGCCTGAAAACTGCCCAATTTCACTATACGTGCCATTGCCCATATTTAACTGTAACATGTTGGACATATATTGATGATGCCAACCTCTATTGACCATGCGATTAAATTTGGCAATATCCATAGAGGCCATGTTTTCTTTTCCGCGTTTTCTATCAGCTGCAGACATATCTAAAACCACCAAATCGGGTTTTAAATCATTGTTGATATCGGCAAAATCAGAACCCATACTGTTGTTAGAAATGTGTTTAAATCTGGTTAACACCTCATCTGTAAATGTGCCATCTTTATTGTTTATCCATAGAAAATCGGGTTCTAAAAAATCGTTGGCTACGTAAATATCTGGCCAATTATCATTATTAAAATCACCAATAGATGCACTTAATCCCCAAGCTTTCTTTTGCATGCCAGCTGCTTTAGATACATCAACGAATTTTCCATTATCATTTCTAAATAATTTATCTAAATCATCTTTAGTAATTCGGGTTTGTAAACTTGGGTTTAGTAATGTTTGCAATTTGGCTTCTAAACTATGATTTACCAAATACATATCTAAATCGCCATCTTTATCGTAGTCAAAAAAATAGGCTTGGGTAGAAAACCCATATTCTTTTAAACCATACTCTAGAGCTTGCTCTTTAAATTTATTGTTTCTTTGATTGATATAAAGCTTGTTTTGTCTTAAACTTCTACTTTTTACGGAAGCCGATTTACATACGTAAATATCTAACCAACCATCGTTGTTTATATCTATCATACTAACGCCTGTAGACCATCCTTTGGCATCTGTAACACCTGCAGATTTTGTAATGTCTTCAAAAACAAAATTACCTTTATTGAGGTATAACGTGTTTGAATTTTGATTGGATGTAAAGTAAATATCCTCTAACCCATCATTATTAATATCACCAACTGCAACACCGCCACCATTATAGATATAAGAGTAATTTAAAAAGTTAAAATCGGGTGTTTCTTTAATAGAATTTTGAAAATTGATGTTAGAATGGCTCGAAGGAATATTGGTAAACATGATGTTTTTACCATCATTATAAGGTGGTGGTAAATCATCCTTACAAGACCAAAACACTAGTGCAATAAGAAGATATAAAATCGTTCTATGAGCCATTAATTCTTCAACTTTTAAACCAAGATAATAAAATCCTTTTGGATGTATCTAAAAGAAAATTTCTTGAGCCAACCGAAAGGTATTGGCATGCGCCTCGATAATAATTTTTATATCTGGAGAATAACCACCACCCATAGAACACATTACAGGAATTTGATGCGTTTTACAAGTTTCTAACACAAAACGGTCTCGGGCTTTACAACCTTCTAAGGTCATACCTAGTTTTCCTAGTTTATCAGAAGCTAAAACATCTACACCGCATAAATAGTATATAAAATCGGGCGTTTCGCTTTCAATTAATTTTGGCAGTGTGTCTTTTAAAATGGATAAATAAAGCGCGTCGTTAGTATCATTTTCTAAAGCAATATCAAGATCGCTCTCTTCTTTTTTAAACGGATAATTACCTTTACCGTGCATGGAAAATGTAAATACGTTGGTATTATTCTTAAAAATTTCGGCAGTGCCATTGCCTTGGTGCACATCTAAATCAACAATCAACACTTTTGATGCCAAGGTTTTATCTAACATATATTGAGCGCCAATAGCTTGGTCGTTCAATAAGCAAAAAGCTTCACCTCTATTAGAATAAGCGTGATGCGTACCGCCGGCAATATTCATAGCAATACCATATTTTAAGGCAAATTCACTCGCTTTTAATGTGCCGTCGGCAATAATAACTTCGCGTTCTACAAGTGCCTTACTTAACGGAAACCCTATTTTTCTGGCTGCTCTAGCATCTAAAGTTAAATGTTGTAAATCTTGATAATAAGCTTTTGTATGAACTTTTAAAATATGTGCACTACTGGGTACATTTGGCTCAAAAAAATTAGCTTTAGTACACGTGCCTTCGTACAGCAATTGCTCTGGCAATAACTCGTATTTAAGCATGGGAAACCGATGCCCTTCTGGAAGTGGATGTTTATAAATATTGTGGTATGCTATTTTTAGCATATACTATTTGGTTTCCCAACCGTCATAAGTTGCATTGTAGTTTTTAGTCATTTCTACTAATGTAGTTGTAATTGCATTAATCGTATTCATATCCACCTTACTATACTTGTAAAATTGCAGACTGTATGGAAATTTAGCAACGCCTTTACTACCTGAAAATTCAATTTTAAAATTTAGGGTTTGTATGGTTTCTATAAAACGATCTAAATCTTCTTTTGTTCTAAAATACATCCAGTGGTCTACACGTCTTGCTTTTTTTAAGTTATCGCCTTCTGCTTTTAATGCATTCACAAGTCGAACATCCGTCATGTAATTTTGTGTTATTGCATTAGGATACAAAAACGTTGTGTAGCGTTCCCATTTTTTATCTTCTTCAATATTTAAATAATATGTTTTATCAGGATAATTAGTAGTGTAGAATGCTTCAATTTTCTCTTTAATTCCCGCATCTGATTTTAAATAAAAATACTCTAAACGTTCTAAATTATAAGTAAACGCACCAACTGCAACAACATCTGTTTCTTTATTTAAAAGTGTTTTTAATGCATTTGCTATAGTATGCAATTCGTTAAAGGTTACATCATTTTCAGGCAAACCATCCTTACGCCCACTTTTATAGTTTACACCTGTTATAACAACATAATTATAACCTTGAATTGGTGCCTTTTCTATCATGTCCATCCTCACTGTGGTAGACCCAGGTTTACCATTTTCGTAAGATGCTAGATAGGTTTCCCAGTGTTCAGTTTCATCTTGAGCCAAAACACTGGCACAAATACTTACACAGAAAACACATAATACAATGTTTTTCAACACACTACATCTTATTCTTAATATTATTTTAGGATATAAAAATGATAACAAATACGAAAATAACTTCATACATTTAAGTTTGGATTAGGTTGGATACTTACGTTGGTTGGATTAAAGAATAAACGTACAAAAAAATAGTATAAAGTACAACTATTTTAACGTAAACCATTATTAAATATACTACAGCACATTTTAGTTAACTCATTTTATTTTAATTACTTATGTATTATTTATGAAGTTTTAATTGAATGCGCTTTCGCGAAACATCTACTTGCAACACCTTTACTATGATTTGCTGATGAAGACTTACATGCGCATTTACATCTTTTACAAAAGTATCAGATAGATTTGATACATGAATCAATCCACTTTCTTTAATACCAATGTCTACAAAACAACCAAAATTTGTGATGTTATTTACTATACCAGGTAGTAACTGGCCTTCCTTTAAATCATTAATTGTTTTAATATTTTGATTAAAGGAAAATACTTTGGCTTGTGCTCTAATATCTAAACCTGGTTTTTCTAATTCTTTAATAATATCCTCTAGGGTTAATAAACCAACCGTTGCTGTACAGTATTGTTTTAAATTTATCTTTTGAAGTTGTGCTTTGTTCCCAATTAAATCAGCAACTGATGTTTTTAAATCTTTAGCCATTTTTGTAACCACACTATACCGCTCTGGATGCACTGCAGAATCATCTAAAGGATTTTTAGCATCTTTTATTCTTAAAAATGCGGCACCTTGCTCAAAGGCTTTTCCGCCTAAACGCGGTACGTTTTTAATGGCATTTCTGGATGTAAACGCGCCGTTTTCGCTTCTGTAATTAACAATATTTTCCGCTAATTTTGGGCCAATTCCTGACACATAACTTAATAGCGATTTACTTGCTGTATTGATATTAACACCAACTGCATTTACACAGTTTTCTACAACCACATCCAAACGTTTTTGAAGTTTATTTTGGTCTACATCATGTTGGTATTGGCCCACACCAATAGACTTCGCATCAATTTTTACCAATTCAGCTAAAGGGTCTTGCAAACGTCTACCGATAGATACCGAACCGCGTACGGTAACATCGTAATTTGGAAATTCTTCTCGTGCAATTTTTGAAGCAGAATAAATACTTGCTCCAGCTTCGCTTACTACAAAAACCTGAACGTTGTTTTTAAAATGTATTTTTCTAATAAGCGCCTCGGTTTCTCTAGAAGCTGTTCCATTACCAATGGCTATAGCTTCAATTTTATAGGACTCACAAAGCGAGCTTATTTTTTTTATAGCACCCGCACTATCGCTTTTTGGAGGATGTGGATATATAGTTTCGTTGTATTTTAATTGCCCTTGCGCATCTAAGCATACAAGTTTGCAACCTGTTCTAAAACCAGGATCGATAGCTAAAACACGTTTTTCGCCTAGTGGCGACCCAAGTAATAATTGTTTTAAATTTTTAGCAAAAACCGATATTGCAGCTGCATCTGCTTTATCTTTTGCAATTTGCAACGCTTCGTTACTTAAAGATGGTAATAGTAATCGTTTATAAGCATCGGTAATCGCAATTTCAATTTGTGTAGCGCAAGCGTTATTGCCTTTAATGATACGCCTTTTTATATTATCAAGAGCACGATAATTATCAATTTCAATTTTTACACGAATGTATCCTTCTTTTTCTGCTCTTAATATGGCTAAAAGCCTGTGTGATGGTATACGCCCCAAATGTTCCTCCCAATCAAAATAGTCTCTAAATTTTTGAGCATTTTCATCTTCAATTTTTGTTTTCACCACTTTTGTAGAAATCATTGCATAACGCTCTAACTGCCTTCGGATATTATTTCTAATATCAGTACGCTCATTTATCCACTCTGCAATAATATGACCTGCACCTTCCAAAGCCTCTTCAACAGAATTAACAGTGCCTTTTACGTATTTGTATGCAATACCTTCTAGGTTGTTAGCGTTTTGAGACATTATAATTTTTGCCAGCGGCTCTAACCCGTTTTGTCGTGCTTTTTCTGCTTTTGTTTTTCGACTTTTTTTATAGGGTAAGTATATGTCTTCTAACGTTACTAAATCTGCTGCAACTTTAATTTTTTGTTCTAGTTCTTGAGATAGTACTTCTTGGTCTTGTAATGCTTTTAAAATTGCTTTTTTTCGCTTTTCTAAAGCCTCAAATTGTTCTTTAAATTTTACAATATTTTCTATTTGAACTTCATCAAGATTTCCTGTGCGTTCTTTACGATAACGCGAAATAAAAGGAATGGTGCAGTCTTCATCAAGTAATTGAATGGTGTTTTTTACCGAATTCTCTGGAAGTTGCGTGTGTCTAATTATATATTTAATCATATAAATTTGAAGCTGTAAAATTTTAATCAAATCTAATTAATTTAAGACTTATTTTAATAAAAAAAACCTGTCAGGTTTTTTAAAACTCAACAGGTTTAAATATGTTTTTGTGTCTAAAAAAAGTTTTAAGCCACTTTCTTAATCAAATCAAAACAAGGGCATTTTTTACAGCGTTTATGCTCACCTTTTTTAAATTTTTTACAGCAACTGGTTTTTACTTTTTCAGGAAGGTTTATTCCTAACTTTCGTAACTTTTTAATTGCCTTTTTTTGTTTCTTTTTTTTGCCCACAGCGAATAGATATTCAATTCTGCAGGCAAAAATAAGTTATTTTTATTAAATCTAAATAAGTTTAAATGTTAAACTATTCAGGATTATCAATGGCGGCTGTAGTTACTGTTAAATTTTCAATATCTCTATCAAATAAATACAGGCCACCCTTATCATCACCAATCATATTAATTTTATCTAGTATAGTGCGCGCAACAGCCTCTTCTTCTATTTGTTCTGCAACATACCATTGTAAAAAGTTATGAGTTGCGTAATCGCGTTCTTGAAGCGAAATATGCACCAACTCATTTATACTTTGAGATACAAATACTTCATGATCAAACAATTTCTCAAACATCTCTTTAAAAGATTTAAAGGTAACATTAGGTGCTTTTAATTGCGAAATTTTTGCGTGTCCGCCACGTTCGTTTACAAACTTAACTAGTTTTAACATGTGTTCGCGTTCCTCATCACTTTGGGCATACATAAAATTAGCAACACCTTCTAAACCTTTAACCTCTGCCCAACATGCCATGGCTAAATATATTTGAGAAGATTCTGCTTCTACACGTATTTGATTGTTTAAAGCGTTTTCTATAGTTTTTGATAACATAATTCTTGGTTTTTTGTAAAGTTATAAATTTAGGCAATGCTATTAAATTTAAACCATAAAAAAAGGTTATCCTATAATTAGGATAACCTTTCTTAGCTATTATAATCAATTCTATCTTACTGTACTGTAAGTGTGTATTGTGGTGTTGGATTTAATGGGCAGAAATACACATATTCTCCTTTAGCTAATGTTGTAGGATTTGTTTTTTGTGTTTCACCATCTTTAGCAACTGCTGTTACGTATGCAGTTTTAATGTGGTTTTCTGGGTTGCTAGCATCAGCACCTTTTTTTACTAAAACTAAACCTACTTCTTTCGCAGCATGGTTGTTAGATACTTCAAATACATAAGTACCTTCGCTAACTGTTAAGGCTTTTTGTACAAACTCTCCTTTAGTTTGTTCAAGAGAAATTGTTTTTACTGCCTTGTCCATCATGGCTTCTTGTGCGTTACCGTTTAATGCGAAACCTAATGCTACTACTAAAATTGCTATTACTTTTTTCATTGTTTTAATTGTTTTGAGCTTTTAGCTCTGGTTATTGATTTAATTATTAATTATTATTGATTTGTTATTTTTACTTATACTGTTGCAGATTCTAATGGCTGCGCTATTGGAAAATCTACTGGTACTTGCGTTGTGCTGTGGACGTAATTAGAAATTGTTTTATCACCCACTAAAGAAATAGTATCTATAAGATTTCCTTTAGAATATCCTGCATTAAAGTAGTTTTCTAATACTGCCCCATCAGTTCTTCCTCTATTTTCGGTAATGTTTTTAGCTAATTGTGCTAAGGCATCTAACTTGTTATCAAATGATGCTCTTCCTGATCTTATTTCTAGAATTTGTTCATCTGTAAAACCATTCATTTTACCAATTGCTGTGTGTGCAGACAAACAGTATATACAATTGTTTACCTCGCTTACTGCTAAGTTTACTACCTCTTTCTCTTTAGCTGATAATGATGTTTTTGCATTTGCAAAATTTAAGTAATTTTCTAAAGCTGTATCACTATTAGCATAGGTTGCATATAAGTTTGGTACAAAGCCTAAAGCTTTATTTAAATTATCAAAAATAGCTTGGTTATTTGCGCTTACTTGATCTCTTGTTGGAATATTAAATGTGCTCATTGTTTTTATTTAATTGTTTAAAATGTTATTGTTTTATTTTGATGGTACAAAGATGCAATCGTTTTGAAGGTTGTACCATGTTAGTATTTCCTTTATAATTGTCTATTTTTCCCTTTTAGGTTTATAACCAATTATTTGCCTGAAACATAAGGCATTTCTGCATCACAATAATAATCGTGAATATGTTTTTGTTCGCAATGTGTTTTAGGTGAAATGGTATTTAATACTTTTCTTCCTTTTCCTCTGAATATTTCAATCATGTTGAATATTGATATATGTTTTAATTTCATAACTTGATATTTTAATTATACTATGCAAAGATGAATGAAATGAAAGCGCAATACCATAGTTGTATTTCCCGATACATTGTCAATTCTTCCCTAAACTGCTTTTTGAAGTTGTTTTTTAAAGTCTGAAGGCGATAACGCAGTGTGTTTTTTAAATAATCGGCTTAAATGTGATGCGTCTTCGAAACCTACTTCATAAGCTATTTCTTTAGCAGTTTTATCGGTGTAGATTAATAAGCGTTTAGCTTCAAGAATAATACGTTCGTGAATAATTTGTAACGGACTCGTATTTAATTTAGCGAAATTGTTGGATAAAGTTTTAGGAGATTTAAACAGTTTATTTGCGTAAAACGACACGCTATGCTCAGTTTTAAAAAAAGATTCTACTAATAAATTAAATTCTCGTAATAAATCAATTTTAGTAGTTTTTGTTGTTTCTACAAAACCTTCTTTGGCTTTAAGTAAGCGCGTACTTATAATAATAAAACGTGCCATAAGCATACGTAACATTTCTGCTTGTATAGTATCTTCAGTTGCTAATTCATCTAAAAAAACATCATGTAATACATCAAGTTTTCTTTGTTCTTTTTCAACCAATTCTATAATTGGTATGTGCACATTACCAAAAAATAACAACCCTGCACAACTTACTTCTTGGTCGTGATCTTTGATACAATAAAACTCTCTATTAAATTGGTAAACAATTAAAGCGTTTCCAGAAATAAATTGAAAATACTGTACTGTAGTTAATGCAAAAACACTATTAGGTGCAATAGTATAAGGTATACTATCTACAACAATTTCGGTCTTAACATTTGTAGTTCTAATAAAGGTATATAAGTCTGGTTGTTTTGCTGTTGTATAAGATTGTAAAAGGCTCTCGTTGCCTATTTTTAAAACTGCATTTGTAGAAAACTCTGTAAATGTTTTTTGCATTTCCCCTTAGTCCGCTATAAATACACAACATTACATTACAGTTTACTTTTTTAATTGGCTACCAAATTATATTAATAAAATTATTTAATTACAGTAATGACGCTTTAACATGACTCATATTATTTACAATTTGTTCTAATTAAAAAAACCTGCAATGTTTAATACATCGCAGGTTTTAAAATATTATAATTTTAATCTAAAAATTATCCTAACCAAGTACTCCATGGAATTCTTGACAAAAACAACACCAAAGCAATGGTATAAAATATAGCTATGATTTTTAATTTTGGACCAGAGGTTAATTTCTTTTTATGTTTTGAATACCCAATGGTAATTAAAGCTACAGCAATAATATTTATTGTAGGGTGCTCAACCAAATACAATCTATTCACAGCATCTTTCATTACGCCTCCCATTCCTAATTCGCTAAAAAGTGCCAATCGTGGAGACACAAAATATAAAACTAGCCCAATAAGTAGTTGTATATGCGATACAATTAAAGTAAAAAGCGAAATTCTAAAATCTTTGGCACTATATTCCTTTCCGCCAACAGATTTAACAATAGCATTAATTGTTGCAATAATTAATATTACTAATACTAAATAAGCCCAATAAGAATGTAATACTTTAACTGTTTCGTACATGATATGATTATTTATTTCAACATCAAAAATAGTGATTTTAATTTACAAAAAAACTACTATTTATTTTGAAACGTTACTACCGCTACGCCAATAAACTTCAAAAGAAAACCTTGAAATACACAACGTAACAGCACGCTTTAATCTATTATTTTTAAAAGGCATTTACATCAATTCCTGTTCTTAAGTTTTAATTACCTTTGCATATCTAAAAAATACTACGTTTATGATTTATTCAATGACAGGTTACGGAAAATCTGTTTTACAATTACCAACCAAGAAAATTACTATAGAGCTTAAATCTTTAAATAGTAAAAATTTAGATTTAAATGCACGCATGCCTTCAATTTATAGAGAGAAGGAATTAGCCATTAGGAAAACATTGGCTGATAAATTAGTTCGTGGTAAAATTGATTTTTCAATATTTGTAGAGGCCACTGCAGAGGATACTTCTACTAAAATTAACACTCCAGTTGTTAAACAATACATATCTCAATTAAAAGATATTGTTGATGCAGATGATGCAAAACTTTTAGAAATGGCCGTTAGGTTTCCCGACGCATTAAATACTGTAAGAGAAGAAATTGATGAGGATGAATGGCAATCTATTTCAAAACACATAAATATAGCAACTGAAGACTTAGTAAAACATAGACTGAACGAAGGCAACGTTTTAGAAAAAGATTTTAATGCTAGAGTTTCTAGCATTGAACAAATTCTTGATAATGTTATTGCAATAGACCCAGAGCGTGTTGAGGGTGTTAGAGAACGCCTTAAAAAAGGGGTTTCAGAATTACGAGAAAAATACGATGAAAATCGTTTTGAGCAGGAGTTGGTATATTATATTGAGAAATTTGATATTACTGAAGAAAAAGTTCGCTTAAAAAATCACCTTAACTACTTTATAGAATCTATTAACTCTAAAGACTCTAATGGTAAAAAACTTGGTTTTATAAGTCAAGAAATGGGACGCGAAATTAACACCATAGGTTCTAAAAGTAATTATGCGCCAATGCAACAATTGGTAGTACAAATGAAGGATGAACTTGAAAAAATTAAAGAACAATTACTAAACGTGCTTTAAATAAGCTAGTAGTAAATTAATAATATTCGTGCACTAGTGGCTAAAAACCAAAATAATAAACAAGGTAAACTCATTGTATTTTCTGCACCTTCTGGTTCTGGAAAAACAACTATTGTGAGACATTTATTAGGGATTGAAGATTTGAATTTAGAGTTTTCAATATCTGCAACCTCACGAGACAAACGCGGGCAAGAAGTTGATGGAGAAGATTATTATTTTTTATCGGCTAAAGCGTTTAAATCTAAAATAAAAAACAATGCGTTTTTAGAATGGGAAGAAGTATATAGAGATAACTTTTATGGCACTTTAAAAACTGAAATAGAACGCATTTGGGCCTTAGGTAAAAATGTAATTTTTGATATTGATGTTTCTGGAGGTCTTAGGATTAAACGCAAATTTCCTGATGAAACTTTAGCTATTTTTGTAAAACCACCAAGTATTGATGAGCTTAAAATAAGGCTTAAAAAACGTAAAACAGAAAGTGACGATAAAATAAACATGCGCGTAGCAAAAGCTTCGGCAGAATTAGCCACGGCACCTCTTTTTGATACAATTATTGTAAACGATAATTTAGAGCATGCGCTTAAAAATGCTGAAACACGTGTAAGACAATTTATTAATTCGTAAAATATCATGAAAGTTGGCTTATTTTTCGGATCATTTAACCCTATACACATAGGGCATTTGGTTATAGGAAACCACATGGCTGAATATAGTAATCTAGATCAGGTTTGGTTTGTAGTTACACCGCATAACCCTTTTAAAAAAAAGAGCTCTTTATTGGATAATTACCAACGCTTAGAAATGGTATATCAAGCCACTAAAGATTTTGATAAACTAAAACCAAGCGATATAGAGTTTAAATTACCGCAACCTAACTACACCATAAATACTTTAGTGTATTTGCAAGAAAAATATCCTAAACATGAATTTGCTCTAATAATGGGAGAGGATAATTTAAAGGGCTTTCATAAATGGAAAAACTTTGAGCTTATTTTAGAAAATCATCACATTTACACCTATCCAAGAATTTCTGAAAATAAAATAGAAACTCAATTTCACAATCACCCAAAAATTCATTTTGTAGAGGCACCCATTATGCAATTATCATCTACATTTATTAGAAAAGCTATAAGCGCTGGAAAGAACGTTTCGCCAATGCTTCCCAAAAATGTTTGGGAGTATTTAGATGAAATGAATTTTTACAAATAAATTGCATTTTAAAAGACAAGTTTAACTGCCTATAAGTAGCCTAATTCTTTCGTAACGCCTTATGCCCTAGACTTTAAAGTCAACACCTTATTGGGGTTTTATTGCTTTTTATCGAAAAATAAATTAGCTTAGAAAAAAATATATCATATTCGATAACAATTACTTAAGATTAAAGCTTGCTATTTAATTCTTAAAATTGATTAGAGATTCCCAAAATCTACTATTAATTGTAAAATTTCGATTTTTCAAAATCATTACAATTTAGCCTTCTGTTGTATTTAAACTATTAACTAAATTAGACAGACTAATGACTAAACTTTACATTTTTAAAATCCCCCGTCTTAAATCAAACCTTTTTTCTAAATCTCTACTATCAAAACGCTACATCTCACTATTTTTGATTTTGATTGCTGGTATTAGTGTGCATAGCTTAAGTGCTCAAACTACAGCATTACCAGAAATTGATTGTCCACCTGATGTTGTTATAAATAAAGATGCTGAAACATGTGGTGCTTCTCACGTTGATTTAGGGACACCTACACTCATTAACAACACGCCTTTAACTGGTAACGCCTTAGATTTTGAAGGTATAGAAAATGGCATAACCGCACCAGACATTACGCCGTTATTATTGCGAAATTTTCAAGTAACAGTTAGTGCTTGGGTAAATCCTAGAGTTGAAAATACTACAAATCCAGATTTAGCTTTTCTAAATGATATCATGCAACTTAATACATGGCAACATATAGCTTTAACTTTTGATGCCCAAACATTAAAAGTATACTATAATGGTGATTTTATAGGCTCTATAAAATTAAACATCCCACTTGGAGAATTATTAGATCAAGATATCCATATTGGCACAGATATAAACGTTCCTATCTCTTTTGAAAGTTTAAAGCAAATGGTTACCGATAATTTACCATTTACTACTTTGGGAGGTACAATTGATGAAGTTCGCATTTGGAATATTATACGTACTCAAGAACAGATTAAAAACGATATGAATAATGAAATATCAGTGCAACCAGGTTTAATTGCTTTATACCACTTAAATCAGGGTATTGCTGGTGGTGACAACGCAGGCGTTACAACTGCTATAGATGCTTCAGGTAATGGTTTTGATGTTAAATTAAACGATTTTGTTCTAAACGGTCCTTCTTCAAACTGGGTTGAAGGTAAAACATTCAGTGGCATAACAATAACTAATGATGCACCTGTTGCTTACAATCCTACTGTTTTAGATATAGGAAATAATGCCGAGGCTACTGTAACTTTTAATGGATCTAACGTTGCTACTTTCCCTGTTGGAGATACAACAGTAACTTGGACAGCTACTGATGCAGATGGCAACAGTGTGAGTTGTACACAAACTGTAACAGTAACCAATGATGAAAATATATGGACAGGTAATATTAACACCGATTGGGATAATTCTGGAAACTGGCAAGATGGAGCAGCTCCTGGTTTTATGCTATCTTCAAGCGTTACCATACCTGCCGGATTAGCTAATTATCCTGTTTTAAACGCTAGTGAAAATTTATACATAGGCAACTGTTCGTCAGTAACTATAGATAGTGGTGCTTCATTAAATGTAAGTGCTAACGCTGTAGTGACCAACGACGGTATAGTAACAAATAATGGCTCATTAATTTTTGAATCTGATAACTCAGGTTCATCATATATTGGTACAGGTTCTGGTAGTTTTGTTGGAGATGCGACTATTGAGCGCTTTATACCTGCCAGAAGAGCTTTTCGCTTTTTAAGTTCTCCTGTAACTACTGATGATTTCATATCTAATAACTGGCAATTGGGCACACACATTACAGGCTCTAGAACAGGAGCTAATGGATTTGATATAACAAATACCGGAAACCCATCAATGTTTAGTTATGATAATGTAACACAAAGATGGAATGCTATAGCAAATACTGATGCAACTAATTTAGTATCGGGTGTACCATATCGCGTATTTGTAAGAGGAGATAGAACTGTTGATTTATCAGATAATTTTGCAACACCATCTGAAACAACTTTAGTATCTACAGGTGTTTTAACTTCTGAAAATAACGAAGTATCAGAACAAATTCCTTTAAACGCAACTGCCGGTGGGTTTAGTTTTGTTGGAAACCCTTTTCAAGCACAAATGAATATGCAAACTACATTGGTAAATAACACTACTAACGTAAACCCAACATTTTATTGGGTATGGGATCCTAATTTAGGAATAAGAGGTGCTTATGCAACTGTAATTGTACCATCGGGCACTGCAACTGCTGGAGAACAAAATCAATATTTACAAGCAGGACAAGCTTGTTTTGTACAAACTACTGCTTCTAGTCCAGCATTTTTAGCCTTTACACAAGAAAATAAATTTACGTCTGCCCCAGAAACCAAAGTATTTAAGTCATCGGGCAATAGTAAAGTAGTAAATACTGGGCAGCTAAACTTGAAACTATATGAAAGAAATGCGCTCGCATCAAATGGTACTGAGGCTGATGGATTATGGATTTTCTTTGATGACAATGGTAATAACGATGTAGATGCTTTTGATGCGGTAGATTTCACAAACTTAGATGAAAACTTTGCTACAAAAAATGGTAATACCTTATTAAGTGTTGAAAATAGAGCTACACCAAAAGATGGCGACGAAATTCTTTTAGAAATAAACACTTATAGAAATACAGAATATACTATTATAGCTAATGCCGTTGGCTTACAAGGAGATTTACCAATTTTATTAGATACTTACTTAGATATAAGAACAGAAATATCTCAAGACGGAGAAACTAGATACGACTATACTATTGATACAGGGATACCAGCTTCTTTTGCAGGAGATAGATTTAAAATAATCTTTCAGAGCAACGGTGTATTATCTACTGATGATATAGCATTAAATAACATTGCAATGTATCCAAACCCTTCTAATACAGGAGATTTTTACTTAACTATCCCTCAAGGTATAGATAATTTGGAAGTTAACATATATAATGCATTAGGTGCTAAAGTTTTTCACAGTAAAAACTTAACTACTGGAACTAAAATTCCTTTTGGAAGTACATCTAATAAAAGTAATGGTATCTATTTCGTAGAGTTAACCTCTAACGATTTAACTACCACCAAAAAGTTAATTATTAATTAATAAATAAAAAAATGAAAAAAAGTTTAAAAACCTTAAAAGCAACTATTCTAGTGTTTGCTTTTGTATGTACTACAAGTTTAATGGCTCAAGGTCCAGGAGGATTTGATGATAATGTAGAAGATAACAATTCTGGAGTACCTTTAGATGGTGGTATTGCTGTGCTTATTATAGGTGCTGCCGCATTTGGAATTAAAAAACTTAGAGACAATACTAAAAAGTAATACGTATTGCCCTTAAAAGAAATTTTAAACAATTATTTTCCATCAACAGTAAGGCTTATATTAATTAAAGCCTTACTGTTTTTTATGTTTTATAAATTTTTGTTTTTTTTAGAATTAAAAACAGTACACTACCCCTTAACCTCTCACGTTGGAAAGTATACTACAATTCTCCTTAATACGTTTGTAGATGCTCCATACTTTAGCGTAAATACAGAGTTTGTTAAAGGTCAAACCACACCTTCTTCTCAAATATATTTTAAAAATAAAAAAATAGTTTTTATTGCAGATTCCTGCAATGGTTTAATAGCCTTTATGCGCTATTTAAGTTTTATATTTTGCTTTCCTTCTGGTATAAAACGTAAGCTTTTTTATGTAATTCTAGGAGCCATCATTATACATATTTTAAATATTATAAGATGTGCCGCTTTAGCGTACATTAATTTATACCATCAATCTTATTTTAGTGTTGCTCACGACCACTTATTTAAATATGTGATGTACGGCACCATACTGATATTATGGGTATTTTTTCTTAGGAAAGTTCATCTTCAAAGAAAAGACAAGAAAAAGCTAAATTACGTTTAGATAAATTTCAGTTTTTGAAAATTAAATTGAAAATAAATTACGTTTTCCTGCACAATTTATCGCCAGTTGCATAATTGCAGTAATAATAAACTATTACAATAAGTATATTTTTTCAATTAAAACGAAAAATTTGTTTTTATTGTATGAAAATTCATTAAATTCGATAAATTTATTTTATCTCGATGAAGAAAGATCCCAACTTACATGTTGTGGGCATCGGTGCATCAGCTGGAGGTTTGGATGCTATACAAACCCTTTTTGATCACATACCCAACAACACTGGTATGGCGTTTATAATCATTCAACATCTCTCACCTGATTTTAAAAGCTTAATGCCCGAATTATTAAGTAAGCATACTAGTATGCCTATTTACACTGCCAAAGATAAACAAGCCATTAAACCCAATTGCGTTTATCTCAACCAGCGCAACAAAAACCTACATATTAAAGGCGGAAAACTTTATCTTTTAGATAAAGGCCCAAAACATAATCTTAATCTGCCAATTGATATTTTTTTCCACACTTTGGGTGAAGAATACAAAGAAAAATCTTATGGAGTCATATTATCTGGTACTGGTTCTGATGGATCAAGGGGTATAAGAACCATTAAAGAAGGTGGAGGTACAATTTTGGTACAAGATCCTGTATCTGCTCAGTTTGATGGTATGCCTAACTCTGCAATATTAACAAATACGGTAGACTATATATTGAATCCGGAAGGTTTAGCGGAAGTGTTTTATAAAAAACCCATTAAAACACAGTTACTTACAGCAAATAACTCTCTAGAAAATAAATCTACTAACGAGTCGCTCATTAACGACATTCTAACCATAATTTACAAATTTTCTGGTATTGATTTTAGAGAATACAAAAAAAACACATTACTCAGGCGTCTTGAAAAACGAATGCATATCAACAATATAGATTACTTATTTGATTACACAACTTTTTTGGCTAGTAACAAAAACGAAAAACAAGCGCTAAAAGAAGATTTTCTAATAGGGGTAACACGATTTTTTAGAGATACGGAGGCTTTTGAACGACTCAAAAAAAATATCATCCCAAATATTTGTAAATCTAAAAGCGAAAATGAAACTATAAGGGTTTGGATTCCAGGATGCTCCACTGGTGAAGAAGTATATTCTATAGCTATTTTAATTGACGACTACATTAGTACACACAAGCTTAATCTTGATTTTAAGATTTTTGCTACTGATATCGACCCAAGAGGCCTTTCAGTAGCAGGCCTAGGAACATATCATATAAATATAATAAACGAAATTGATAAGGAATATTTAGACCACTATTTCGTAAAAACTGGTGATAAAATACAAATTGCAAAACGCATAAGAGAAAAAATTGTATTCTCAAGCCATAATCTTATAAAAGACCCGCCGTTTATTAGGATGGATCTTATATCTTGTAGAAACTTACTAATTTACTTAGATAGCAAAATACAGAAAAAAGTATTACTTAATTTTCAATTTGCACTTAATCAATACTCTTACTTATTTTTAGGCAATAGCGAATCTCTTGGAGCTGCAGCATCGTACTTTGATGTTTTAGATGTTAAGTGGAAAATGTACCAAAATATTTCTGTAACCAAACATATCCCATCTCAAACAAACCCTATAGAACGCGTTACTACGCTAAATTATAAAAGCCCCGTAGAAACAAAGTCTTTAAAACAATATACGATCAAGGAAAATCCAGAATCAATTTATCATAAATATTTGAGTAAAAAATACAGTCCTGCTTCGATATTCATTGACAAAAATTATGACATTCTCTTCATAAAAGGGAATGCTGGTAAACGATTATCACATAACGAAGGTGTTTTTGAAAAAAACTTACTTAAAGTAGTTAATCCTGAGATAGCTGCTGTAATTCGCAACGGCGTTAGAAGACTAAAATCTGAAGATAAAGACGTAACTATTAAAGACGTTATAAATAAGAGTGAAGATGAAATCTATAGTTTTGATCTTACGTTTCACAAACCTGTAACATCAAATAGTCTTGAAAATTGTTACCTGTTAGAATTTAGTGATGATAGGGCCATTTCTAAAAGCGAATCTGTTGTTTTAAAAAATTTAGATGTAGATGAGGCATCAAATCAACGTTTAGCAGATTTAGAAAATGAATTAAAGATTGTAAAAACTGAATTACAAAATGCTATTGAAGAGTTGGAAACCAGTAATGAAGAATTACAATCATCTAACGAAGAACTTATGGCCTCTAACGAGGAATTACAAAGTACAAACGAAGAATTACAATCTGTAAATGAGGAATTGTACACCGTTAACTCTGAAATGCAAGAAAAAAATAAAGAGCTAACAAATTTAAGTAATGATGTTACCAACCTTTTAGATAACACCGAAATAGCCACTCTTTTTCTTGATACCGATTTACGTATAAGAAAATTTACCCCTGCTCTAAAAGAAGTATTTAATTTGCGTGAAGACGATTTGGGCAGACCGTTATCTAGTTTTACCTCAAACTTTGAAGAGATAACAAGAGAATCTATAATTAAAGATTCCATAACAGTCTTAGATAATCTCACAACGATAGAAAAACAACTAAAAGACAAAGACTTAAATTATTATTTATTTAGGGCAAGCCCCTTTATTACCTCTAATAAAAAAATTAGTGGGGTTGTTATCACTCTAAATAATATTAATAATTTAAAAGAAACTGAAAATGAGCTAAAAATTACCGAACAACGTTTTAAAAACCTGTTTGAACATTTAAACGCCAGCTTTTTGCATGCAGAAATAATTACTAATAAAAAAAATGTACCAATTGATTGGAAATTTATAAGTATCAATCCTGCTTATGAAAATCTAATTGGTTTAAAAAGCGAAGATGTTGTAGGCAATAGGTTATTGGATATTTTACCATACGTAAAAGATGATCCATCAGATTGGATCGATACATTTGGCACTACAGCTATTACTGGAAAAGAACAATATATTGCTGATTATAATGCACAAAATGGCAAACATTATCACGTTCAACTTTTTTCTCCATCAAAAGGAGAATTTGCCGCTACTTTTACTGATATTACAGAACTAAGAAACAAAACAGAGGCACTTTCTAAAAGCGAGAGCGAATTAACACGTGTACAAGAAATAACTCATGTTGGTAGTTGGTATCTTGATTTATTAAGCAATAAGGTAACTTGGACCTTAGAGTTGTATAAAATGTACGGTTTTGATCCATTACTACCACCTCCAGATTATACAGAACATGCAAAACTTTTCACCAAAAAAAGCTGGGAAACACTTTCACAATGTGTAGAAACAACCAGAAATACGGGTATTCCATATGAGTTAGAGCTTAATATGGTTAGAGAAAATGGAGAAAGTGGTTGGCTATGGGCTCAAGGTGAAGCTGTGAAAAATGAAAATAACGAAATTATTGGTCTTCGTGGCGCTGCTCAAGATATTACCCAGCAAAAATTAAATGAAGCTGAATTAATTAAAGCAAAAAAAATTGCTGAAGACGCTAATAATCACAAAAACTATTTTTTAGCAAATATGAGTCATGAAATTAGAACACCAATGAATGGTGTTTTAGGATTTTCAGAACTTTTAAAAAATGACAAACTATCTCAAAAAGAGCGCGTAAAATATCTAGAAATAATAGATAGCAACTCAAAACAGCTACTAAATCTTATTGATGATATCATTGATGTAGCCAAAATAGAATCTAATGAAATTAAAATTATTTATAAAGAATGTCAAGTATACAACTTAATCCAAAATTTAGAAATTACTTACAACCAACTTAAAAAAGAAAAACACAAAAAACACATATCTATAGCAACTATTATTCCTGAGAACTATAAAGATTTAACTATAGTTACAGATCCGCAACGTCTACAACAGGTAATATCCAATCTTTTAAATAATGCGCTTAAGTTTTCAGAAAAAGGAAAAATTTCATTCGGATACGATGTAGAAGGCAAACACATTAAATTTTTTGTAAAAGATGAAGGTATAGGAATTCAAAAAAGCAAACAGAATGAAATTTTTGAACGTTTTAAGCAAATAAACTACGAAAACAATGCTAAATATGGTGGTACGGGCTTGGGCTTAGCCATTTGTAAAGGAATTGTAGAACTACTGGATGGTGAAATCTCACTGAGATCCAAGTTAAATGAAGGCACAGAGTTTGAGTTTAAAATACCTATCAAACAAAACCAAAATAAGAAGAAAAAAATAGTGCCAAAACCCAAGATTAAAAAATCGTTTTTAAAGAATAAAACCATTTTAATTGCCGAAGATGATGCACTTATTCAACTCCTATTCCAAATTGTTTTAAAACAAAGTGGTGCCAAATTAATTTTTGCCGATACTGGTAAAATTGCTGTTGAAACTTATACTGAAACACCAAATATAGATATCGTTTTATTAGATATTAGAATGCCCGAAATGAATGGTATTGATGCTCTAGAACAAATATTAAAAATCAATCCTGAGGCTAAAATAATAATGCAAACTGCCTATGTAATGCCAGAAGAAAAAGAAAAATGTTTTAACAAAGGTGCAGTAGATTTTTTATCTAAACCTGTAGTAAAAGATAAGCTATTTGAAACCTTAGAAAAATGGGTTGTATAATAATTTTTTTTGCGCAATGCTGCTATTCAATATCACTAAAAAACCCAACTCTAAATGAGTTGGGTTTTTCATAACATAAATATGTAGGATATTTTTAGTCTAAGGCAGGGATGCGCAATACTTGTCCTGGATAAATTTTATCCGGATCAGAAAGCATTGGCGTGTTCGCTTCAAATATTACAGGATACTTCATAGCATTTCCGTAGTGTGCTTTTGCAATTTTTCCTAAGGTATCTCCACTTACTACAGTGTAAAACTGTGCTTCTGGCTCTACATTTTCAACAGTCATTTGGTCATCAACAAAAGCTATACCGTTAGAATTTCCAACAACAAGAACAACTTTCTCTTTTGTTGCTTGGTTGTAAGCACTACCACTAACTGTAGCGGTCTCATCATCTATAAATACATTAAGATTTTCAACCTGCAATTGCAAGTCGTTTATCGTTTCTTCTAATTTTTGAGCAGCTAATTCCTCTAATTTTAATTCTTTTTCAGCAGCTTCTGCAGCAGCCTCTTCATCTGTTTTTCCAATACCGAAAACTTTAGCACCGGCATTTTTAATAAACGAAAATAATCCCATAAAAATTCAAATTTAAAATGTTAATTATATGTTTTATACAGCATTAAAGCTACGCAATTTTTAGACACCAAAATAGCCTAAATGTCACATAATTTAACTCAAAAAAAGAAACCGCCTAAAGCAAGATGCTTTAAACGATTTCTAAACTAAATAACCAACCAAAATTTTTAGTGAAACTTAATTTTATATGGTTTGAAAAACCAGATACAAATTTAGTAGTTAAACCAATCTCGCTTTAATACGAGATCTCACTTTATATGTTATAAACTACCCTCTAGTATTATCTCTAGGGTTATCTTTTCTTTCGTTTTTAAACTTTCTTTTTTTCTCAACACTAATAGCACCTTTTTCTTTTGCATTACTGCGCTTTAAATATTGTATATAACCTCTTCCTTCAAACTCATACACAGTATCAGAAGATGAATGATACAACGCTATTGTACTATCATCTATAACGCTCAATTCAAAAAATTCATTGTCAAAGAAATCATAATCTAATGTTAAAGTTTTTAAATTTAAATTACCTGCTATATCTGCGATACCATACACACCGGTATAATCCCATACCAAGTTATTTGCAATGGTATCAAAACCGTCTTGAGAGCTTCTAAACGTAGAATCGTTGCCACCAGATAAAAACTGTAAATAGTTTTCGTTATCAAATTCATTAATCGCTCCCATTTCGCTAGTATAGGTTTTTTCCCATGCTTCATACTCTTGCAAGAAATAATGAATATTGTCGTAGAACACAAAATCGTAATCAAAAGTGTTTCTTTGGTAACCGTCTAAGAAATACGATGTATCTGTAGTAGGGTTATAAAGCTCTATAGTATTGCCATCTATAATAAACACATCAAAGGTTGTAAAACCATCAATATCATGGTTTACATCAAGTATCATATTATTTGCATTGTAGGTTGCCACGTCTATACCAAAACCATCACCACTGCTCCCAATTCCAACTAAATTATTATTAGCATACACTACGCCATTTATAAAAGAGATGGTAAACGCTTTTTGCAAAAAAGGTACCTCTCCAAAACCTACAGTTTGGTTAATATCTACATACCAAAGTTCGTGAGAATTTAGTACTTGATTTACATTAACAACAGGAGCTTCAACAAAATCGTCAACAATAACTTCTGTATAACACGACGTAAAAAGTGTTGTTATCAACACAACGTTTAAAAGTAATTTTGCAGTCTTCATAATCATCCATTTTTAGGGTTTCTGTTTACACATATCCAAACAGCATGCCAAAAAACGTTTTTAAAAAAAAGCTGAGTGCTTCATCTTCTATATTTTTATGTACTTTTGAAGGTGAAAATAATTTCAAATCTTTTATGGGCAAACCTTTAAAATATGCAGTGTTTGGTGCAGGAAGTTGGGCTACAGCAATTGTAAAAATGCTTAGCGAAAACTTAGATGAAATAGGTTGGTATATGCGAAGTGTTTATACCAAAGAACATTTGTTAAGAGAGCAACACAACCCCAATTATTTAAGCTCCGTAGAGTTTCATTTAGAGCAATTAAAACTTAGTAACGATATTAACGAAATGGCTACATGGGCAGATGTTTTAATATTTGTTATTCCATCAGCCTTTATTCATAGCGAATTAGAAAAACTTACTGTAAACATTACTAATAAAACTATAGTTTCGGCAGTAAAAGGTATTGTACCAGAGTCTGGATTATTACTAGGAGAACACATTAACGAGCACTACAAAGTACCTTTCAACAATATTGCAATTATAGCAGGCCCGTGCCATGCAGAAGAGGTGGCACTAGAGCGTTTATCGTATCTAACTATTTCGTGTTGGGATGCAAAAAAAGCACAATACATTGCCGATAGTTTATCTAGCGATTACATAAAAACCAAAATAAGCGACGATGTTATTGGTATAGAATACGGTGTAATGCTTAAAAACATTTACGCCATAGCTGCAGGAATAGCTCATGGTTTGGGATATGGCGATAATTTTCAAAGTATCTTAATGAGTAATGCCATTAGAGAAATGAAGCGTTACATAAAACGAGTACATAAAACAAAGCGTAACATCAATAACTCTGCGTATTTAGGCGATTTATTGGTAACAGGGTACTCCACATTTTCTAGAAACAGAATGTTTGGTAATATGATTGGTAAAGGCTACACCGTAAAATCTGCACAAATGGAAATGAGTATGGTAGCAGAAGGGTATTACGCCACAAAAAGCGCCTACATTATTAATGAGAATAACCAGAACAAAGCAAACACCCCAATAATTAATGCTGTTTACACCATACTTTACGAAAATAAAAATCCTAAAAAAGTATTTAAAAAACTAACAGATTTGTTAGACTAAATTTTTTTTTGGGGCGTTACCCCGCCCTTCGCAAGCTCGGTGCAAACGGGGTCGGGCTTTACGTTGCAAGTCCTCGCTTATGCGCTAAGGCGCAAAAGCTGTGGGCTATCCACTGCAATCCCTAACGCTCCCATCCGCAAACGCCTTATTAAACCCCAAAACCTCAGCAATCTGCAAAAACTATTATTGCTCCTGCTTTAAAATTTTAATATCACCTAAAAGCTTATCAATATCTTCAATCTTGGTACCATCATAAAACCCTCGAATTTGGCGTTTTTTATCAATCAACATAAAATTTTCAGTATGTATCATATCAAAAGGGCCGCCGTCACCATTATCCTTAACAGCCAAATAGCTTTTACGTGCCAATTCATAAATCTGCCGTTTATCGCCCGTTACTAAATTCCATTTTTCATCATTCACCCCCTTTTTTATCGCGTATCGCTTTAATTGCGCCACGGTATCAATTTCAGGAGTTACAGTATGCGATAAAAGCATTACATCAGTATCGCTCATAATGCTTTTCTGTATTTCGGCCATGTGGTCTGTCATTACAGGGCAAATGGTTTGGCAAGTGGTAAAAAAGAAATCTACTACATAAATTTTATTCTTATAAGTATCATGAGTCACGGTATCACCATTCTGATTTATCAAACTAAAATCAGCAATTTTATGGTATTTTTTTTTGTAGTGCAACGTACTATCAACCAATTGCGTACTCACCATAGTAGGTTGGTAAATAGGCAAAGGTTTATAAACATTTAAAGTATTATAAATTAATAGTATAATAACTATAGAAATACCACTAAAAACAATGGCAAACAGTTTGTAATCTTTAAAAAAGGATAGCATTGTAATGCAATAAAGTTTATGCAAAAATACGGTGATTTTAAATCGCACAAAAGGCTGTATTCACTTAAATTACTGTTAAAACATTTTGCAATCGCTCAATTGCTTTTTAAACTAGGTTGAAAACCTTACTTTTGTGCGGTTATAAAAAAATGTAGATGTCAGTATTCATAATAAAAACAGCTCAATTACTTTTGAGCCTTTCCATACTAGTAGTATTACACGAGTTAGGGCATTTTATTCCTGCTAAGTTATTTAAAACTCGAGTAGAAAAATTCTACTTATTTTTTGATGTGAAATTTTCATTATTTAAAAAGAAAATTGGAGAAACCGTGTATGGTATAGGTTGGTTACCACTAGGAGGTTATGTAAAAATAGCTGGTATGATAGATGAAAGTATGGATACCGAGCAAATGGCTAAACCGCCACAACCTTGGGAGTTTCGCTCTAAACCTGCGTGGCAACGCTTAATTATTATGCTAGGTGGTGTAACTGTTAATTTTTTATTGGCCATTGTTTTATTTATTATCATGTTATCGGTTTGGGGTACCAACTACGTTACAAAAGATAGCGCCAAATACGGATATGGGGTAACCAAAACTCTAGAAAACTATGGGTTTCAACAAGGTGATAAAATTATTTCGATAAATGAAGAAGCTATTGAGGATGTTACCATTCCTATCAATAAATACTTAATGTTTCGTGATATTAAAAACATAAAAGTAGAACATACAAATGGTGTTGTAGAAGTTTTAGAACTACCCGAAGACATAGGCACACAATTATTTGAAGCAGGAGATTTACCTGCCTTAGAGGCGCGTTATCCTTTCGATATAGATTCTATTGATTCTGGCTCACCTGCAGACAAAGCTGGCTTACGTCCAGAAGACAAGATTATAGCAATAAACGGACAAAAAGTTGAGTATTTTTCAGATTACGCCTATGGCATCAAAAATAATGCAGGTAAAGAGTTTGCTTTAGAAATAACTAGAAACAATGAAAATATAAATTTAGTAATTACGCCAGATGAGGAAAACAAAATGGGCTTTTATAGAGGTGTAACCGACGAAGATTATATTACATACAGCACTAGAGAATATACCTTTGCTGAAAGTATCTCAGGAGGCTTTAATCAAGCCTATTGGGAAGTAAAAGATTATTTAGCACAATTTAAATATATTTTTACCAAAAAAGGCGCATCACAAATAGGTGGTTTTGCTGCTATAGGACAAATGTTTCCAGCGCAATGGAATTGGCAAGCCTTTTGGTATTTAACAGCATTTCTTTCTATTATGTTAGGTGTTTTAAACCTATTACCAATACCTGCTTTAGATGGTGGTCATGTGATGTTTTTACTTTATGAAATGGTGTCTGGAAGAAAGCCAGGAGACAAGTTTATGGAGTATGCCCAAATGGTAGGATTTTTTATTTTAATAGGTCTGGTTTTATTTGCAAACGGAAACGACATCTACAAAGCAATAAGTGAATGGATAAATTCAAAATAATTTTTAGAAATCTATTGTTGGTAAATAAAAATTAATATATATTTGCGCTCGCAAAAGCGAAATAATACCTTCCTCAGTAGCTCAGTTGGTTAGAGCATCTGACTGTTAATCAGAGGGTCGCTGGTTCGAGCCCAGCCTGAGGAGCTTACAAAGTCTAACAGAAATGTTAGACTTTTTTCATTTATGTACTACGTTTATATTATATATTCGGAAGCTTTTGCTAGGTTTTATGTTGGTACTTCGCAAGATCCTTGGTTGCGCTTAGAAAAGCATAACACATCAAAATTTAACACCTACACGTCAAAATACAGACCATGGGTTTTAAAAGCAGTCTTTTTAGCTGGAACCACTAGAAGTGACACTGAACAAATTGAAAAATTTATAAAAAAGCAAAAGAGTAAAACTTTAATATTAAAAATGATTGACCCTAGTTTTGTATTATCAGGCAAACTAGCTCAGTTGGTTAGAGTCCCGCACGTGCGGGATTAATCAGAGGGTCGCTGGTTCGAGCCCAGCCTGAGGAGCTTACAAAGTCTAACAGAAATGTTAGACTTTTTTCATTTATGTACTACGTTTATATTATATATTCAGAAGCTTTTGCTAGGTTTTATGTTGGTACTTCGCAAGATCCTTGGTTGCGGGATTGTATAAAAGTCAGAAATTGGTAAAAGCACGCAAACTTTTGTAATTAGTATAGATTTTAGTAGTACCAGCAGATTCGGACAAATCGAATCCAACCTAATTGAGGTTATACATTGTTTTGTATAGACTTTTTTTCTATTAATTGCAATGTCTCATTGATGAAATCTGTTTTTCCAAGGACATACGAACCTCTATCGTTTTTAAACTTAGACGCCAATTCAATTTTTAAATTTTCGTATTCTTTTGCTCGTTTTTTATTTGCGTTTAGAAAGTTTCTAAAGCCTATTTGTTTCCACATTGCATTTTCTTTCGGACACATGTGAATGTGAAAAATCTGTGCTTTTGTTCCGTCAATATTATATCCCTTTCCAAATGATGAATACTCCGCAATATTTTCTCTCTCGGGAACTTTGAAATGAGAATAACCTAATTCCGTAAATTGGTTGATTAATTGTTTGTCAAACAATAAATCTTTTGGAATTTCAATCATTAAGTCGATATAAGGTTTAGATTTTATTGATGCAATTGACGAACTGCCAAAGTGCTCAATTCTCAATATTTTTTCTTGTCCTACCTTTCCTAGAATCCGCTGTTTTTCGTTTTTGTAGATGTTTTTCCACTCAGGGTTATGGTCTACCAATTCAATCGGGAAAAGTGTATTCCAATCCTCTTTAGTTAAATCGTTTAATGTTTTTACCATTGTTTTTAGGTTGGTTTTTAGGTTGCGTATGACCGTCAGTTACGGATTAATATAAGTTAATCTCCTGTTTAGCACAGGCTTTAGCATTTCCGAGTGGATTCTGAGGTAGTCGAGTCAGCCGTAATTGTGGTTATACAATGTTGTGTACTGGCTTTTAGTTATTAAACTTGACGAAGCTAAATATCTACCAACCGCTACCGTATAAAATATCATTATTCATGTCCCATTGGAACTGAATAACATCTAATTGCCCTTGATCAGACAACATCTTCATTATTTGGTCATTTATTTTTCCTTTTTCTAAGGACTGATTTGATATTGCTTTTTGTGCATTTGAATTAACACTTTCAAAGTATGCTAGTTTTTCACTAGCAGAGCTATTTACAGCAATTTCTATTTTTTTCTGTGGTAGCGTTTTAAATGTCTGTATGTAGCCCATTTGCATGAGCAAAATATTGATTCCAGCCCATTTTTCAAATAAATCATCTTGTAAAATGGTTAGTGCAATTAATACGGAATTATCATCTAATTTTTGTCCTTGGATAATACCAGTTGCAGTTTTATTATTCAATTCTGTTTTTGCCAAACCATGTGCAATGGTCAAACCATAGCTAAGATAAAATGGGCTTTGTTTTATTAGGTCAATTTCAAAATTATCAAACCCGTATTTTTTTGCAACTTCAGTAGCAGCAGAGTCAAAAGTTATATTCTTAGCTAGAACTTTTTCATGAACTATAATGGGTGAATTGGGGTCGTCAGGGTTAGCAATATAAAAATCACTATAGTTTGTCCATCCACTATAATACACATCCGTTCTTGTACTATCTGAAAAAATGGCAATGGGCATTGGAAAGCCAGAGTCAACAATTTTAGGACCGACTACTTTAGGGTTTCCCTTAAGATTTGGATATGGAAATTCCTTGTTTTGTCCAGAACAAGAACAGCAAAACATTAGTAAAAATAGTGTTATTAATTTCATTATTACTCCAAATTTTTCCAAGCCTGCACACAACATTGTTGTATATGGTTTGTTGCGTGGTTTGTGCACGTAACTTAGCAAATAAAAACCGAATAGAAAATCCGCGAGGATTTTCGTAAGTAAGCTAGAACTAGCAATAAATTATATACGATGTTGTAAAAAGTTATTTATTGAATGTTTTAGGTTTTTTGTACATTGACATTAATTGTAATTCAGGATATTTATCTTCATATATAGAGATGTTTCTGCCACAATTTCCACCGCTATTTGTCATTGTCATATTCCCATTATGCACAATATTAGCACCTTGACATACGACATCAAAAGCTTTTATGTAATAAATTTCTTTGTTTTTAGCTGTAATAGTTACTTCATCTTCACTAAATAGATTTCTTTTTACATAATATGTATGCTTAGTCTCAGCTTTTACTTTTATTAGAAAATAACTATTACTTTTTAAATTTACTATTTTGGTATTTCCTTCTCTAACTATAAAACTTCCAATTGGTTCCATACCTGCATTTGGTTTATAAAAGTATATATGAGCGTATCCATCTTTTGGCTTTTCAATTTTGTTCAATTTTAATTTATGCTTAGTTATAGAAGAAATATGTATGTCATTGCAGCTATAAAAGTTTAAATTCTTAGGGATATAATATTTCTTTTTTGAGCTTGGTAGTGTCGATTTTCTAGCTTTCAAATCTCTATACATCTCTCTTTTCAGTACAAATTTATTATTGGGGGATATCGAAAAATAAATATTTTGATTTTTTACTTTACTAATATTACATTTTATAGTGTCTCCATTTTTAAATATAAAATAATCATTAAATTCATTTTGAGCATTTAAAATAGAAATACTGAAAAATAAAAATTTAGCTATTAAGAATTTTTTAATATTTTTTCTCATAATTTTTTACAATACTTATATAACCTCAACACTTCAAAATGTAACACCTAAACTTCAAAATACAGGTCAAGGGGTTTTAAGAACAGTTTTTATAACTGGCACTAATACAGGTAAAGATAAGTTTAATTTTAAAGTAACGCAGCTTTTACAGCCTCAACGTTTTTATTAGAATTACCAATAAAAATTTTATCGTCAATTATAAATACAGGTCTGCTTAAAAATGTATAATGTTCTAAAATGTAATTTCTAAAATCTGTTTCAGTCAAGTTTTTATTCTTTAAATCTAATGCTTTGTATTGTTGCGAACGTTTACTAAAAAGCGACTCGTAACTTCCTGATAAGGCATGCATCTCATCAAGTTGTGCTTCCGTAATAGCATCGGTTTTAATATTCTGTAGCTCAAATTCAGAAGGTAAATCTAGTGCTTTTAATATTCTTCTACAGGTATCACAAGTCTTCAAATAATATACTTTTTTCATAGATGCTTTAAGTTTAAAAAAGCAAATTAAAACTATATTTGCCAAAAAATAAACAATATGGATTTTACATTTAAGGTTTTACAAAATACAAGAAGTATTTTTAAAGATATAATTGAGAATAACACATTAGAAGATTTAAATAAAATACCTGAAGGATTCAATAACAATATCATCTGGAATATTGCACACACCGTGGTGTCGCATCAACTTTTAGCCTATAAGTTGTCAGGTTTAGAATCTTCACTATCTGATGAATTAATAAATAAGTACAGAAAAGACAGTAAGCCAAACGGCGATATATCTCAAGAAGACGTTAATGATATAAAAAACCTATTACTAAGCACAGTTGAACAAACTAAGATTGATTATAGTAATAGTGTTTTTAAAACCTACAATGCTTACACAGTATCTACAACAGGAAACACACTAACTACTATTGATGAAGCATTACAGTTTATAGTAATTCACGAGGGTTTACACTATGGCTACGTTTTAGCACTTTTAAAGGCTATTAAAAATTAATAAATACTAGCTAGCTTTATAATGTTGTAGTATTTGGAAGTATCAAAAAATATATACGCAAACCTTATAATTTTACTTAGTATTGCGATATATTGAACGTAGTAAAAAGCTGTTTTTTCAGCTAAAGAATAATTAGTCTAGATAATAAATATAGCCAACATTTAGCCAAAGCAACCAATCGTTATTTTTGTTAAAAACTAAATCATGATTTAAACCATCTACCCAATCATCAAAATAATACTGCCATCTCAAGTCTAGCATCACATCAGCTAATTTACCTACTTTATATCTAAAGCCAACACTTGCTACTGTAGACCATGTGCTTCCTGGTGCAGGATCAACCGATCCAGGAGCCCAAATCGAGTAAAAGTTGTTAGGATCACCAACATTTCCAACATCATTTGTACCATTATCATACGTTGTAATAACTTCTGGCGTAAAAGAGGTGTAATGTATCCCTAAACTAACAAATGGAGCAATACGATAACCGTAAGATTGAAAAGAACGAATACTTAACGGAAAAAACTCTAGTTGAGTGCCTATATCTAAATTTTTAGCAAAACCTGAATGACCTCTTAATCTATCCGCATTATCACTAGTTCTATCGGGTTGTATCCATCTACCAAAGTGCTCTAGTTTAGTTTTATTCCAAGAAATTTCATTTCTTAATTTAAAATGATCGTTAAAATACGTGTCTGTAGTGTAGCAATTACAATCAGCTCTATAGGAAAAGTTAATGTAGTGTACTAAGCCAATACCAATACCAGAATTACCAAAGTTGGTACGTTCGTCTTGACGACTACCAAAATCAGATCTGAATTGAACAGGACCAGCTATAACTCCAATTTCATGAGAGAAGCCTAATTGAGCATTCGATGTTTGGCAAAAGACAAACAAACCGAGAGAAAGCGCTAAACGTTTTAAGTTAAGCATCATATGATGTTTAGTTTTGGAGGCGTTAACGCGACAAATATATAAAAACTCGACGAACTACCAAATTATTCTGATAAAATGCATTTAGCGTGTCGTATATATTGCGAGATTATTTAATAAATGATAATTTTTTTAAAGATAACGTATCTTTACATTACTAAATTGTAATTTCATTTAAATTTTAAACATTTGTTAATTCATGAAAGAAGTAATTGCAGAATTTTTGGATATGGTTAAAAAGCGCAACGCTCATGAACCAGAATTTTTACAAGCAGTTGAAGAAGTGGCAGAAACTGTTATTCCATATATAGTGAAAAATGATATTTATTACGGTAAAAACGTTCTGCTTAGAATGGTAGAACCAGAACGGTTAATTTCATTTAGAGTATGCTGGGTAGATGATAATGGCGAAATTCAAGTAAATAGAGGCTATAGAATACAAATGAACTCTGCAATTGGGCCTTACAAAGGCGGTTTGCGCTTTCATCCTACAGTTAATGCAAGTATTTTAAAATTTTTAGCTTTTGAACAAGTATTCAAAAATAGCTTAACAACATTACCAATGGGTGGTGGTAAAGGCGGTAGTGATTTTAACCCTAAAGGCAAAAGTGATAACGAAATTATGCGATTTTGTCATGCTTTTATGGGCGAATTATTCCGACACATTGGTCCTAATACAGATATTCCTGCTGGAGATATTGGTGTTGGCCAAAGAGAAATAGGCTTTTTATTTGGAATGTATAGAAAGTTAAGAAACGAATTTACTGGTGTATTAACAGGAAAAGGTATGACTTGGGGAGGTTCTCTAATTAGACCTGAAGCTACTGGCTATGGTACTGTTTATTTTGCAGAAAATATGCTTAAAACTAAAAATGATAGTTTTAAAGGAAAAACCGTTGTAATATCAGGCTCTGGTAATGTAGCACAGTACGCTGCCGAAAAATCTATTCAATTAGGCGCAAAGGTTGTAACACTTTCAGATTCTTCTGGATATATCTTTGATGAAGAAGGTATAGATGAAGAAAAATTAAAGTACGTTATGCATTTAAAAAATGAAAAACGTGGAAGAATTAGTGAATATGCAGACGAGTATCCAAATGCTAAATTTTTCAAAGGCAAAACACCTTGGAATGAAACATGTGATATTGCATTACCTTGTGCTACCCAAAATGAACTAGATGGCGATAACGCAAAAGCACTTCTTTCAAACGGCTGTATGTGTGTGAGTGAAGGTGCTAATATGCCATCTACAAAAGAAGCTATTGCAGAGTTTCATAAAGCTAAAATTTTATTTGCTCCAGGTAAAGCCTCAAACGCAGGTGGTGTTGCTACTTCTGGTTTAGAAATGACTCAAAATTCGTTACGCTATAAATGGACAAGAGAAGAGGTAGATAATAAACTTAAAGAAATTATGGGCGACATACATCAATCATGTATTGATTATGGCACCAATGAAGATGGTTATATAGACTATGTAAAAGGTGCAAATATTGCAGGTTTTGTTAAGGTTGCAGATGCTATGTTAGCACAAGGTGTTGTGTAACCTTTACACTATTTTATAATTCTAAAAAGAGTCTCTTAGTAAAAGAGGCTCTTTTTATTTCGTTAAAGTAATTTAATTCAATATTCGTTTGTTATAAATATATTTGCTTTAAATGGTTATTAAATAGCCCACTTCATAAGCTTGTGACTAAAATCAATACAAATAATTTTGACTTTTTAAGGGTAGTATTTGCACTTACAGTAGCACTTGCGCACTTAATAGAATTAAGTCAAGTAAAAGTGTTTCAACCTTATCTAGGTTTTTTTAATACGCGCTTAGCTATAGATGGCTTTTTTGTAATTAGTGGCTTTTTAATTGCTAAGAGCTACGAAAGCAACAAAAATTTTAAAAGTTATATTACAAAACGAATTAAAAGAATAGTGCCTGCATATTTCTTTTTAATTCTACTCTGCGCTATTTTATTTAGTTTTATTTCTTCCCATTCAGTTTCAAATTATTTTTTTGATGCCCAGTTTTGGAAATATCTAATAGCAAATTTATCTTTTCAAAATTATATAGAACCGTGTTTACCTGGGGTTTTTAATGGCAATTTAATTTGTGCTGTTAATGGTGCACTTTGGACTATTAAGATAGAAGAAGCCTTTTATTTACTATTACCTGTTTTCTACTATTTAATAGACTCCAAAAAAATTAATGTTTATCTCTTAAGTATTTTAGTGTACGTTACTTCTGTAGGCTATTTTAATTACTTTTTAAGTATAGATATGTATAAAATTGCAAAGCAACTTCCTGGTGCTTTGGCCTTTTTTATTACGGGCGTAATGTTCTATCGTAATTTCAATGTTCTTTTAAAACAAAAGCACTATATCATCATTCCATGCTTAGCACTATTTTTTGTTGAGCAGTACATACTTAAAACGCACTATTTAAAACCAATTACTTATGGTTTTATGGTGTTTTATATCGCTTACAGTTTTGAATTGCTAAACAATTTTGGGAAATATGGCGACTTTACTTATGGTATATATATTTATCATTTCCCCATAATTCAAGTTTTTGTGCATTATAATTTATTTCATAAATACAATCCTGTATTAATTAGCTTATTAGTGTTAATTTTGGTGTTTATAGCTTCAATAGTATCTTGGTATTTTATAGAATTGCGCTATTTGTCTAAAAACCGAAAACTAAGGCATAAAAAATTATTTACAAACACTGCCTAAATAATTTAATGTAACATATACTGTAGCTATTGAAAATACGTTAAATCATTACATGAATTTAAAACATACGTTGTTATTTTGAAGAAACTGTTTTTACTCGTTTTTATATTATTTCCGCTACTTCAATTTAGCCAAGATTTTTCAGAATCATGGAATGGGCATTTTTCATATAATAATATTAAAGATGTCGTTAAGGGAAATAATAAAATTTTTGCTGCTGGCGAAAACACCGTATTTAGTTTAGATCTTGAAACCAATGAGATTACAGAAATAACAACTGTAGATGGGCTTTCGGGAGAACTCATATCTACTATAATTTACAGTGAACTATACGAATTACTTATTATAGGTTACGAAAGTGGTTTAATAGAAATTGTGTTTGATAATGACGATCAGGTTTTGGCAGTGGTAGACATTATTAATAAACTAACAATACCGTCAAACGACCGCCGAATAAATCATTTTTTTATCAATGAAAACCTCGTTTATATTTCTACCAATTTTGGAATTTCAGTTTTCGATTTAGAAAGATTAGAATTTAGAGACACCTTTTTTATAGGAGATGGAGGATCTCAAATTACAGTAAAACAAGTATCCATTTTAAACGGTAATATTTACGCCGCTTGCCAAAACAACAATGGCTTAAAAAAAGCTGACCTTTCTAATCCTAATTTAATAGATTTTAGGAATTGGGATACCATAGCTACAGGTGATTTTGCAGGGGTTTTTTCAAATAACAACAGGCTGTATACAGCAAGAACTAATAGAACAATTTATGAAGTTGTAAATGATGCTTTGGTTAATCTATTTACTTATAATAATGATATAATCGGTCTAAAATCTGTAGATAACAGTACGTTGATAACAACCAATACTAATGTGTTTATTTACGATACAAATTTCAACTTAACATTTCAAACTTCTGTTGCAGAAAGTAATTTCGACACAGCCTTTAGTGCTGCCTCTATAGATGCCAACACTATATACATAGGTTCTGAAGACTTTGGTGTTCTATCTGTAAACACAACAAACCCAACAACGTTTGAAGAAATTCTTCCAGACGGCCCTTTATTAAATAGAGTGTTTAAAATACGAAACTTTAATGGAGAATTATGGATGGTTTCTGGTGGTTATTCTAGGTTTTTTAATTTTGGAGGTGGTATTAGAAACTCTGGTATTAGCCATCTAAAACGCGGCGAATGGCTCAACATACCTTATGATTCTATAAGTGCTAAAGTTGACAATCCAAGAAACTTATCGCATATAGCTATAAACCCGTTAAATCCAAGTCAGGTATTTATCAGTTCTTTTTTTACAGGATTGATAGAACTAAATGACAACGAAGTAGTAGGCCTTTTTGATGAAAACAACAGTACTTTAGAGTCCTTTTTTAATGGTATTAATCTCACCCTAGGTGGAACCTATGATTCAGATGGAGCATTGTGGCTTATGAATGGTAGAGTACAACGACCATTGAATAAGTTTGAAAATAACCGATGGTCGTCTTTTGATTTTTCTGAAATTATTCCTGATGGTTTAAGTGATGACCGTGGTTTTAGCGATGTAGTTATTGATAGTGAGGGTACAAAATTTATTGGCTCGCACTTTAACGGTGTTATAGCCTTTAATGAAAGTAATGGCAGACAACGTATGAATAACATTAGCGAAGAGTCGCAAAATTTACCAACGTTTGATATTAAAGCTTTAGCACTTGATAGAAGAAATCAATTATGGATTGGAACTCCTAGCGGACTCCGAATTCTATTCAATCCATCAAATTTTCTAGACGACGACAACCCAAGGGCAGAAGAAATAATTATAGAAGAAGACGGGGTTGCTAGAGAATTATTTGATGAACAATTTATATCAGATATTAAAGTTGATGGCTCTAATAACAAATGGGTAGCTACAATAGGCGCAGGTGTATTTTACTTATCGCCAAACGGTCAAAATACAATCTTTCACTTTACAACGGATAATTCGCCATTACCATCAAACGATGTAAATGACATTTCTATAGATAACATTAACGGACTAGTGTATATTGGTACTGAAAGAGGTTTGGTATCATTTAAATCTGGAAGCACAATTACTAGAGAAGATTTTTCTAGAGCACATGCGTACCCTAATCCTGTGAGACCAGGTTTTGATATTGTGGAAGACAAAGTGAAAATTACAGATCTTCCTGAAAATGTAAATATAAAAATTACAGATATTGAAGGAAACCTAGTTGCCGAAGCACAATCTAGAACAAACCAAAGATTCCGTGGTTTTAATTTAGAAATAGATGGTGGTACAGCGTATTGGAACGGTAAAAACCTTGCCAATAATATCGTAGCCTCTGGTGTATATCTTGTAATGCTATCAGATCTTGATAGTTTTGAAACTAGAGCAATAAAACTAATGGTAGTAAGGTAATGTTAAGCACTACAAATGCCATTGTATTATCAAAATTAAAATATCGCGATAACGATTTAATAGTAAAATGCTACACCCAAGAGCATGGGGTTATTAGTTTTTTAGTAAGAGGCGTTTTAAAATCAAAAAAATCGAATACTAAAACGGCATATTTTCAACTACTATCTCAAATACAGGTGGTGTTTAACTATACCAAAACCCGCACCCTTTATACCTTAAAAGAAGTTAGAACAAATACGGTTTACACGAGTTTACATTCGCATATCCTAAAAAGTGCAGTTGTAATGTTTCTCTCTGAAATACTTGCAACTACATTACAAGAAGAAGAAAAAAACGATGCACTATATAGCTATCTAGAAACAACGCTATTATGGTTTGATGCAGATACTGAATATGCTAATTTTCATTTGTTATTTTTATTAAAACTCAGCAAATACCTAGGGTTTTATCCTGATACTACACATATAGATAGTATGTTTTTTAATTTAGAAGATGGTAGTTTTCAAATGAAAGATTTTGGGAAGCATAGCATTTCAGGTGAAAATTTAATACTTTTAAAACAGCTTTTAGGTATAAAATTTGATGCATTACCTTCAATAAAGATAAATGCACAAAAAAGACAATCCTTTTTAAATATGATGTTGCTGTATTTTGAATTACATTTGGGTAGTTTTAGAACTCCTAAATCACTACAAATTTTTAATCAGGTTTTTAATTAAAAAATGAGTCGCAATTATATGCTTTTATTGTTTTTACTACTAACTAAAGTAGTAGAAGCGCAAAACATAAAAGTTCTAAATGCAATTACCGAAGAACCTATTTTTGGTGTTGCTATATTCGATGCAAATAAAACTAAAAGCACCATCACTAACTTTAAAGGTGTTGCCAATTTAGATAAATTTGCAGCGACAGATACGCTCTATTTTCAACATTTATCGCACATTACTACATCTTTACTTAAATCTAAAGTTGTAGAAACTGGTGTTGTGTACTTAAATGCCAATACACAGGGGTTGAATGAAATTGTTATTTCTGCTTCAAAATTCGAGCAACACAAAAAAGATATTACACAAAAAATAGTAAGTAGTAATGCTGCTATTATAGAGTTTATTAACCCGCAAACCAGTGCTGATGCATTGCAAAATACTGGTGCAGTATTTGTGCAAAAAAGCCAATTAGGTGGTGGAAGCCCAATGATTAGAGGTTTTTCTACAAACCGATTACTCATAACAGTTGATGGTGTACGCATGAATAATGCTATTTTTAGAGGTGGTAACATTCATAATGTTATTGCCGTAGACCCATTCGCAATTCAAAATACCGAAGTAACATTAGGCTCGGGTTCTGTAATTTATGGTAGTGATGCTATTGGTGGCGTTATGAGTTTCTATACTAAAAATCCGCAGTTATCTTATACAGATTCACTATTAGTCAAAGCAAATACAACTGTAAGATACGCTTCTGCAAGTGATGAAAAAACAGGCCATTTTGATATTAACTTAGGGTATAAAAAATGGGGGGTTTTAACCAGTGCAAGTTACACCGATTTTAATGATTTAAAAATGGGAGCGCATGGACCCGATGATTATTTAAGGAATGAATTTATAGTTTCTAATAATGGTACTGACGTTATTGTTTCCAATCCAAATCCAAGAGTACAACGGTTTTCTGGTTATAATCAGTTAAACTTAACTCAAAAAATAAAGTTTGAACCTCGTAAAAACTTAAGTTTTGATTTAGGCGTGCATTTTTCTAAATCGTCTGACATTCCAAGATACGACAGACTTATTCGTTTTCGTGGTGATACCCTACGCTCTGCTGAATGGAATTACGGGCCACAGCAGTGGTTTATGTCTAATTTACAAATTACAAAACTTAGTAGTCGCTCTAATTTATACGATAAGGTAAAAGCAACACTTGCGTATCAAAATTTTAAAGAAAGTAGGATAGATAGAGATTTTCAAACTGTGGATCGAAGAATAAGAGAAGAAGCTGTAGATGCCTATTCGTTTAATCTAGATTTTGAAAAAAAACTAAGTGAAAAAACGAAACTATTTTACGGTGGCGAATATGTGTTTAATAAAGTAGGCTCTGTAGGAACTACCGAAAATATAACCACAGGAACTGTTACAGATGCAGTTTCGCGATATCCAAATGGTGCTACTTGGGCATCGGCAGCCATTTATACAAACTTAAAGTATAAACCTAGTACTAAGTTTGTATTACAATCGGGCTTACGCTTTAATCGTGTAAGCTCTGAGGCAAATTTTATAGAAAATAATAGGTTTTTAAATCTCCCATTTCAAACCTCTAAAAACACAGCCGGTGCACTTACAGGTACTGCAGGAATAACGTGGTCTCCAAATGAAACTATACAATGGAAACTAAATACAGCATCGGCATTTAGAGCTCCAAATATTGACGATATTGGTAAAGTATTTGATTCTGAACCTGGCTCTGTTGTTGTACCCAACGAGGCACTAAGGCCAGAGTACGCCTTTGGAGGTGAAGTTGGTTTAAAACTTGATTTTAATAAAAAACTAATTTTGGATGTAAGCACCTATTACACCTATTTGGACAACGCCCTTGTAAGACGCGATTCTAATTTAAATGGTGAAACAGAAATACTGTATGATGGCGAATTAAGCAATGTGCAATCCATACAAAATGCATCAAAAGCTTGGATTTATGGTTTTGAAGTTGGATTGAAATTATTACTTTCAAAACATTTAGAATTTTTATCGCAATACAGTGTTATTGGCGGTACAGAAGAAAATGATAATATTGAAGTGCCTATACGACACGTTGCCCCTAATTTTGGGAATACGCATTTAGTTTGGAAGCACAATAACTTAACCTTAGATGCTTTTGCTAATTATAATGGTGAACTATCGTTTAACCAACTAGCACCTTCAGAAACTGTGAAGGACTTTATTTATGCAGCTGATGCTAATGGCAATCCGTTTTCTCCATCTTGGTACACTTTAAATTTTAGAACACAATATAAAGTCAATACAAACACTACGTTAACTGCTGCTTTAGAAAATATTACAAACCAACGCTACAGGCCTTATTCTTCAGGTATCTCAGCACCAGGCAGAAACCTTGTTTTAGCCTTAAAATATAAGTTATAAAAAAACACGCCACTCTATAAATAGAATAACGTGTATTGTGTCATTAGTAATAATCGATATTTAATCGCCTATTGCTTGATAAACTTTTTACTTACAGTAACACCGTTGGCTAAAGTAATATTAGCAATGTACACTGAATTTTTTAAGTTACTTAAATCATAAGTATTGTCGTTACCTTGTGCACTTACTGAATATAAAGGTCTTCCTAACAAATCATAGATAGCTATTGCTGCAAATGTTGATGTTTCAGCAGTAAACTGTACGTAGCTATCGTTTAACTGTACTATTTTAATAGCATTGGTATCGAATTCAAAATCGGTAGTAGATAATAATGCAGTGGTACTAAATGCAATTTCAAAACGGTCGTTAAACTCGCCTACTTCAGAAGTAAAATTATAATCACTTTCTGATAAATTATGAATCGTATCTGCTACATTATCTTTTAAATATACTGTGTTACTTGATAAAAAGTCGCCTTGTAATTGCGCAATAGACAGGGTATATGTGGTTGCTACTTCAATTGATGTTTTAAAACCAAGCTTTATAATTTCGTCAGTATTTAAACTATTGCT
>CALDUF010000073.1 GCA_937923515.1 uncultured Flavobacteriaceae bacterium | reverse complement strand
GTGGCTTGTTGCGATGCATCGCGTAAAAGCTTGTAGCCATTAAGTTTGTAAACCATTTGGGTAAAGCCAGAGCAGTCTATACCAAACGGTGTTTTTCCACCCCACAAATACGGACTATTAAGGTATAAAAATGCAGTTTGTATAATGTTAGACTTTAGGTTAGCGCCTTCCGTAAGGTTACCATCAAAACTATGTTTTAAAAGCGATAACCCATTTAATGACGCACCTAACTGAATAGGGTAGAGTTGCTCGTTTTCGTCTTGTACAAATTCAACTAAATCTGTAGAAAGCCTTGGTTTTTGAGCATTTAATTGGTTGTAATCTTCTGCCTCAATACTTAAATACTGCTTATTGTCAATCCAACCTTCATAGGTGTCAAACGCTAAACGTATTTTGCTCCAATGTTTGCGTTTTTCAATCACCTTAAACCATTCGCCATACAATACCTGCGATACCAACTCGCTTTTATCGGACGCTTCAAATCGTAATGGAACGATGCTTAAATTACAAATACCGTATTGCATAAGAATTTTAAACTATTTCTTATTCTTATTAATTATTAAAACTGTTATACTGGTTATGGCTATCATTTGTTTTAACAATCAAATAAACTGAATTTTGTTGGAATATCATATTCATATTAAAAAGTAATCGGTAATAAAAAGAAGATTTTACATTGAATGTTCGTGGCAACTACAGCTGCGTACTGCAAACTGTTACTGCACACTTAATTACGGCCGTTCAATAACCATTGCAGAAGCGCCACCGCCACCATTACAAATAGCTGCAGCACCAATTTTGGCATTGTTTTGTGCTAACACATTAAGCAAAGTAATTAAAATTCTAGCGCCAGAACAGCCTAGTGGATGACCTAAAGATACAGCGCCACCGTTTACATTAACAGTATCGTCTTTTAATCCTAAAAGTTTCATGTTGGCTAGTGCTACAACCGAAAAGGCTTCGTTGAATTCAAAATAATCAACATCATCTTGAGAAATTCCTGCTTTGGCTAACGCCTTTGGTAATGCTTTAGCTGGTGCGGTTGTAAACCATTCTGGTTCATGCGCAGCATCGGCGTAACTTTTTATAGTTGCTAAAATATGCAACCCAAGCGTTTCAGCTTTAGCTCTCGTCATTAAAACCGCAGCAGCAGCACCATCATTAATGGTAGATGCGTTTGCAGCCGTTACAGTGCCATCTTTTGTAAACGCAGGGCGCAAACTAGGTATTTTATCAAGTTTTACTTTAGTAAACTCTTCATCGGTAGTGACAAGTATAGGTTCACCGCGACGTTGCGGTACTTCTACAGGAATAACTTCGTTATTGAACTTTCCGCTGCTCCAAGCTGCTTCAGATCTTTTATAGGATTGTATGGCATAAGCATCTTGATCTTCACGAGAAAAATCGTGTCCTGTTGCACAGGCATCTGCGCAAACACCCATAGCATTCTGGTCGTAAGCATCAACCAGTCCATCGCGTTGTAAACCGTCAATTAATGTGCTAGGTCCAAATTTAGTACCTGTTCTTGCATATAAATAATGCGGTATTAAACTCATATTTTCCATTCCGCCGGCAACTACAATTTCAGCATCGCCTAAACCAATTGCTTGTGCAGCATGCATTATGGCTTTCATGCCAGAAGCACATACTTTATTAACAGTTGTACAAGGCACGGTATTAGGTATTCCGGCACCTAAAGCGGCTTGTCTTGCAGGTGCTTGACCGTTACCAGCTTGCACCACGTTGCCCATAAATACTTCATCAACCATTTCTGGCTTTAAATCAATTTTATCTAATGCACCTTTTATGGCAACCGAACCTAATTTAGTAGCTGGTACAGTTGATAATGCACCTAAAAAACTACCAATAGGTGTTCTTACAGCGGAGACAATAACAACTTCTGAATTCATACTGAACATTTAAAAATTACTTAAAGCTAAAATAATCATTTTTTAATTGATAGCTGTGGCGCTTAACTTCATTATTAGATTTAAGATAACCCCCTAGAATTTATTACATTTGAAAATATTAATCGTACTATATGAAAGACTTCATAAATAAGCTATATAGAAATCATGCTTTGATTTATAAAGCGTTATTATTTGTGTGCACTACGTTTTTAATTGTGTATTTGTTTCCTAAGAGCGGAAAGTTTAAATATAGTTTTGAAAAAGGGAAGCCTTGGCAATCTGAAAATTTATACGCGCCTTTTAATTTTGCGATTAAAAAAGCTGAAGATGAGCTAAATAAAGAAACTTCTAAAATTGAAAACGAGTCGCATTTGTATTTTGATATGGATGAGTCTGTTATTAAAAGTGTAACGCGTACTTACGAAGATGAATTTTTAAGAACCTTCCCAGATTCACTATCTCAAAACACCTTAAATACTTTAAAAACAGCTGGAAAAGCAACATTAGAGGCGTTATACAGCTTTGGGATACTTTCTGATAATTATGCGTTTGAAGCCGATAGAATTGTTGAAATTTTAAGCGGAAACGTAAAAAAGACAACCACAGTGTATGGCAAGCTAATACATCAAGACGAAGTTAAATCGTTTATTACAAAACGCTTGCAGAATGAAGGATTAAACGCTTATATTCCTAGATTTACGTCGTTGTTTTTTGATATTGTAGAACCTAATCTAAGTTTTAATAAATCCTTTACACAAAAAGTACTTCAGAATGAGTTAAATACTATATCATACACCAGAGGCAGTGTAGAACGTGGAACGTTGTTAATTTCTAAAGGTGAAGTTGTAGAGGGCGACAAATTTCAAAAGTTAAAATCCTTACAATCTGAGTACGAATCGCAGGTATGGAATGATGCGAATTACAGCTGGATTTTATTTGCCTATACCTTATTGGTTGCTTTAGCGCTTTTGATGCTGCTACTGTTTTTAAGAAAGTATCGGGTAGAGGTTTTTGAGAATAACACCAAAGTCACTTTTATATTTTTTAATATTCTATTAATGGTATTTATTACTACACTGGTAGTAAATTATAATTCAAAGTATTTGTATGTAGTGCCATTATGTGTATTACCGTTAGTTCTAAAAGCATTTTTTGATGCAAGATTGGGTATGTTTACTCATGTAATTACGGTGTTACTGTTAGGCTCAATTGTGCCAAATAGTTATGAGTATATGTTTTTACAAATTCTTGCAGGCATTGTTACAATTTTAACGGTTTCTGAGCTTTACAAACGTGCTAATTTGTTTATTTCTGTTGGGCAAATAACACTTATTTATATCATTGCGTATTTTGCATTTTTTGTGATACATGAGGGCAGTATTGAAACAATAGACTGGAGTACATTTTTACTGTTTATTTTATGCGGACTCGCAACACTATTTGTACAGCCATTAATTTATGTTTATGAAAAGTTGTTCGGTTTAGTATCTGATGTTTCTCTATTAGAATTATCAGATACAAACACCAAGCTTTTAAAAGAATTATCGAATGTGTCTCCAGGTACATTTCACCATTCGTTAAATGTTGCAAATCTTGCTGAAGCATCAGCAAACGAAATTGGTGCAAATGCTATGTTGGTAAGAGTTGGTGCGTTGTATCACGATATAGGTAAAATGATGACGCCAAACTATTTTACAGAGAATCAATCAACAGGAATTAATCCACATGATGAATTGTCTTCAAAAGAAAGTGTTAGAATTATAACAGACCACGTGATACACGGTATAGAAATAGCTAAGAAAAATAATTTACCAGACCGCGTTATAGATTTTATAAGAACACACCATGGCACTAGCGTTGTTTATTATTTTTATAGAAAGGCCAAAGAGCTAGACAAAGAAATTGATGCAGATTTGTTTAGATATCCAGGGCCAAAGCCTTTTAGTAAAGAAACATCTATTTTAATGATGTGCGATAGTGTTGAAGCAGCCTCTAAAAGTTTGAAAAATCCTACGTCTACTAAAATAGATGCATTTGTAGAAAATATAATAAATAAGCAGATAGAAGAGGAGCAATTTTTAAATGCTAACATTACATTTAAAGAAATTGAATCTATAAAAAAAGTGCTAAAACACAAGCTTGCAAATATTTACCATTTGCGTATAGAATATCCTGAATAAATTTTTTAAAAATTTAAATAAATAGTTGCGTTCTTATAATGTTTAATATACATTTGCATCCGCAATTTTACGTTGCGAAAGTTCTTTAATAGGAGAGGTGCCAGAGTGGTAATGGAGCAGATTGCTAATCTGTCAACGCGTAAGTGTTGCCCGGGTTCGAATCCCGGTCTCTCCGCAAAAAACAAGATAACCAAAATCGGGGTGTAGCGTAGCCCTGTCGTAGATGACGCCTTGGCGTTATTATCGCGCCGCGTTTGGGACGCGGAGGTCGTCACGCTAGAGGCGTGACCACTAGTTAAGAAATAGGTTTACTATTTTGCTTATTTTTTAGTAATACGTTTGAAAGAGTTGCTTAGTTTTGCGAGTAACTTAAAATAGAAATTAGATAACCAAAATCGGGGTGTAGCGTAGCCCGGTTATCGCGCCGCGTTTGGGACGCGGAGGTCGCAGGTTCGAATCCTGCCACCCCGACAAAAAAAGCCAATAATCTATAAGATTATTGGCTTTTTGCTTTTAAATAAATAAAACGTATTAGCTTTTGTTATTATTTATATAATTTCTTAGCTTATTTTGTTGTAACCCAAACTTTAACATACTCAAAATAAAAGCGTACAGTTGTAAATTAAAAAAAGCCTCAAAAATTTAAGTTTTCAAGGCTTTTTACTGTTAAAATATTCGAATTTTACTGATTTTGCATTTGCTCCATCATTTCTTGAGATTGTCTCATTAACTCATCAAATCCAACTGTGGATATTCTGTAAATAGTCATAACGAGATATAGAATATTTATAATTAAAATAACTAGTGCTACTGTTTTGGCTGTGTTCATAGATTTGATACTAGCCAAGTCATAATTTTCAGGATTTAATTTAGCATCTTTCAATTTGCTTTGAGCTATAAAAAATGCAATACCAGCTAAGATAAAGCCAAGTCCTCCTATGCAGCAGCATAAAAGACCTAATATAGCTAGGACATATACGATTGTTGGATTGAGTTTTTGTTTCATGTATGAATTTTAATTGATTAATTTAATTGTGAAATTTATAATAATTGTTGAAATCGTTACTATTGCTAGTACGGTTATAATTTTGTTTGAATGCTTAAATTTAAAGAAAACGTTCGCAGCAACAGACACACAGAGCGCAATTAAGCTGTAAATCGCTGGATACATCTGAAATGCCGCAACAAATTCCCCTTGAATTAATAAAGACACACTACGTTGTAAGCCACAACCCATACATTCTATACCTAAAAGCTTTTTATTTAGGCATGGTAACATGTATTTTTCTAAATCGGTAAGTAGTAACACTTATGCTTTATTTGAGATAAATATAATGAAAATGAATATAAACAAAAGATAGTAGTAGCTATTAAATTACAATTTTAGTTGCCAGAAATAATAATTTTCTTACTAAGTGTTTGGTTGTTTGATAATTTAAGGGATACTACATACATACCAGAGCTAAGTGATTTTGTTGGAATTGTAATTTTGCGCGCAGTATCAAAAATGGTTTTTTCTAACACTACTTTTCCTGAAACATCATAAAGTTTCACGTTATGCATTTCTAATCGGTTAGTATTGATAATCTCTAACTGGCTGCGTTTTACGTTTTTAAATATTTTAAAGTCAGAGATATTATAAACATCAGTACTTAGTGTACTTTGCTTACTAAATGTAATTTCAAATCTTTCATTATGCATGCCTTTATCTAAATTTATACTGAAAGTAGTATTTCTTAAATCGGTATAACTATCATTTAGTTTATCATAAATATAAATTGAAATGTTTTCAGGAATAGCTCTTAGATCAAAAATCTTTACCTCAAAAGATGTATTATCTCTGTTGGTTTTTAAACCTAAAGGTATTTTTGTGTCTTCTGAGTATTTAATAGATTTTATAACTAATTCTTTATCCTCTGAAAGCAAATAGGCATCTCTTGTTAATTCACCTTCATAATTTCTACCATCAAAAAACCTATTGTAAGTATTGTTGTTTGGTGTACCTTCTCTAAAGGCAATTACGCTTTCTCTATAAAATGTATTGTTAATTTTGGTGTGAATTCTTATTTCTGGAATAGTAGTAGGGTTGTTTATAATGTCTTTATAGTTAATGCCATTATGAGACATTGCAAGTATTTCTGGTTTTTGGTCTTCGTTATTTTTTTCTTCTGAAGTGTTTTTTGCAAAAACGGAACCGTTACCACCAGTTGTTGAGTCTTCAGCTAAATACAATCGCATAGCGTTGTTAAATACAGCAATACCACCTCCAGGCGCACCTCCATTATCAAAACTACTTACTATAAAACCTTGTCCAACTGCAGCGAAACGTCGTGCGTTGTTTGCAGTAAAATTTTGTGTGGTTCCTGTTGTTGTGCCATTGGTACTACCATCTAAATTATAGTTTTCAAACGGTGCTGTTGCATAACTACCATTATCTGTTAAATCTGTAGGGTCTCCTGGCGTATACACACTATATCCGCCTTCATAGTCATTAAGATTGTGAGAATTTACATTTTTTTGTTCCCAAAAGAATACTTCACCGTTAAGAACAATTCTATTATTTGTGCCAGTAGGCGAAGCGGTACCAAATCCGTCAGTTAAAAAAAGTTTTAAATCTAAAGCAGACGGGTATGGATTGCCTGTTAGTGTTTCAACTTGATTTGTTGCTCCAGATAGTGGATCGGAATCAACACCAGTAAAGATGCATTCTACAGGAATGTCACCATTGTTTGGTCTGCCTCTCAAGTCTAAAACATTATTAATATTAGGACTTCCTTTTAAAGTAAAGCCATAGCCTGAAGGGATATTGCCTGTATTGAGTTCTTGAGACCAATCGGCATAACCTCCTGCTGATACTAAAGTAAATATCCAATAAGTGGCTAATTGTGTTGCTGTGCCATTATAAGAATTACCAATAAAACCATATGGTGTTGAAGTTACATTGGTTAAATCTACATCATCAGCTGGATCGTGTATATTAGTCCCATCAAAATCAACATTAGTATTAACAATACCATCAGTACTTACGCCAACTGGAGAGCACCAAAAATTGTATTCGTAAATGCCTGTAGTTTGGTTTTGATAGATGGATAATTCGCCTGCATCAGAATTTTTTATATCAGTATTTTGAACTAATTGCGCATCACCTCTCATGTAGATGTTTGATGTTGCAGTTTCTAGTCTTATATCGTTATTTACAAATAGTACAACATCTCTGGCGTATAGGTATGAGTTGTTGTCAACATATAAATCTTGAGAAAAGCAAGTGTTTATTCCAAATACAACAAGCGCAGTTGTAAAAACGTTTACTAATATTTTATTTAGATTTGAAAGCAATAAGCTGAATTATTTAAAGATTATAATATTTTTATTACAAATATAATAAAATATATCTTTATGTCTTGTTTTGTGAACACTTTGTGGATTTTTATTTTCATTATTTTCAGTGTCGTAACTCGTTTTTAATTTAATTTTGTTTCATAATTAACACGAATGAAAAACATTAACTATTTTTTAATTGTGCTTGGAGCACTAGTGGCTTTGTATGCTAAAGCAGGCGGCGCACAAAATCAATTAATTTTAATTGCAGGTATCGTAGTCTTGATGATAGGTATATATAGAATTGCTAAAACAATACCGAGTAAAAAAGATAATAACGACGATAATAGCATTAGTTAGTCTTATGAAATTTGAAATTGGTGATAGTGTTTTAGTTTTGGATGAGGACTTGTCGGGTATAATTAAAGCAATTGATGGTAAAGAGATTTCTATAGAAACTGATGATGGGTTTTTGTTAAACTTTGATGCAACCGAATTGATTTTAAAAGCATCATCTAGTTACAATATTGCTTCTAAAATTAGTAATACCAATATACAAGATGTAATTGCTGAAAAGGAACAGGCTAAGCGAAAATCATCCAAAAAAATGAAGCCTAAGGCGCAAGCCCAAGCAGCTGTTGAAATAGACTTACATATTAATCACTTGGTGAAATCTTCTCGAGGTATGACTAATTTTGATATGCTAAACAAGCAAATACAAACGGCAAAATACCAACTTGAATTTGCTATTAAAAAACGCATACCACGCATTGTTTTTATTCATGGTGTAGGCGAAGGTGTGCTTAAGCAAGAGCTTGAAACGTTATTTAGGCGTTACGATAATATAACATACTACGATGCTAATTATCAAAAATATGGTTTAGGCGCTACCGAGGTTTATATTTACCAAAACACCAACTAAGGGAAAACTGGTGTTGCTGTTCTGTCTTGGTCTATTGAGAACTGATTTTCGCTGCTATTGGTTGATGATAAGGTGCCAAAGTCTAAGACCTGTTGCGATAAAAAATCTAAGCGTATATCTTGCACAATGGCTCTAATATTAAAATTTACAGATATGTTGTGTTGTCTGTAAGCAGTTGTTGAAACAGATTCTGTTCTTAACGGATTTAAGTAATCTGCAATACTATTATTAGAAATGTCATTAGTAGGATTTAAATCTTGCGTATCTATTTCTTCGTCAATTGTTAAAGTACCATCACCGTCATCATCATTATCTAAATAATCTGGTAAGGCATCATTATCTGTATTTTGTGCATCAGATAGGTCGCCGTCATTATTAGGATCAGGATTTTCAACTCTAGTAAGCACATTATCACCATCATCATCTTCATCAATAAAGTTGGGTAATCCGTCATTGTCAGTATCATATCCGTTTTCAATAGCGCCATTTGCATCACCTATTTCTGCATTGTCAGGGGCATCATCTAAAAAATTAAACACCTCATCGCCATCATCGTCTCCTAGTGGGTCTCTTGGGCCTTCAAGAGCACTTGGTATACCATCGTTATCATCTTCAGTTAGTGTTCTAGTTATGCCTACGTTTACTCTACTATCTTCGTCTATCACAACATTTAAATCTCTAGGCGGTATAAGGCTACAAAATAAATTATCTGGTCTATCTGCTCTATTATATGTTCTATAATTAAAATCTGCCACCATATCCATGGAAGTAGTGCCGCCATTATATTGAATAGAATCCTCGCTTATTTCAAATAAATCTTCATAGTCGAGTGATGTAAACAATAATGATAAGGACTCTAACGGATCTTCCTTGGTTTTAAAAAATAACAAATCACTTTCTTCACAGCTTTCAAAAGTGTCATCAAAATCTAATTCAACTGTAATAATATCTCCATCGTCACACGACAATATTGTGAAAAAACTACAAGATAAAATCAGGATAAAAAGATGTCGCATAGCATTTTGTTTTTAGCAAAAATAATAGAATTGACTATATAACGTCATCATTTATTAATAATTTTATTTAGAGTACTTTTGTTGTAAATTTAAGAGATATGCAACAGGTGTATTTTGATAATGCCGCTACTACTCAATTGCGTAAAGAGGTTATAGATGTAATAACCAATACGTTAACCGATTACTATGGAAATGCCTCATCTTCATATAATTTAGGGCGTTCATCTAAAGCTTTAGTTGAAAATTCAAGAAAAACAATTGCCAAACTTTTAAATGTATCTGCAAGTGAAATTGTTTTTACATCTGGAGGAACAGAAGCCGATAATTTGGTGTTGCGTAGTGCGGTTAGAGATCTTGGAGTTACGCATATTATTTCGACTAAAATTGAACATCACGCCGTATTGCATACGGTTAACGCATTACAAAAAGAGTATGGTATTGAAGTTAGCTTTTTAACATTAGATGACAACGGTAAGATTGATTATAACGAGTTAGAGCAATTATTAAGCAATACCACCAATGCACTTGTGAGCTTAATGTTTGTAAATAATGAAATAGGCAATATTTTAAATGCAAAAACAGTAGCAGATTTATGCCAACAATATAATGCCTTATTTCATACTGATGCAGTACAAGCTGTTGGGCATTACGTTATAGATTTACAGGAGCTTAAAGTGGATTTTTTAGCAGCTAGTGCACATAAATTTCATGGGCCTAAAGGTGTAGGTTTTGCGTTTATAAGAAAGAATAGTGGCATTAAGCCCTTGATTGTAGGAGGGGAGCAGGAACGCGGTTTGCGCGCAGGAACAGAAAGTATTCATGATATTGCAGGTTTAGAAAAGGCTATGGTTTTGGCTTATGATAATTTAGAAGAAGAAGCTAGATATATCAAAGAATTAAAGCATTATTTTATAGCACAACTTAAGGCGCAAATTCCAAATATTGCTTTTAATGGGCTTTCAGGAGATTTTGATAGCAGTACCTACACGCTTATAAATGTGCGGTTGCCAATAGCTCCAGAAAAGTCTGCAATGTTTCTATTTCAATTAGATTTAAAAGGCATTGCTTGTTCAAAAGGGAGTGCTTGCCAAAGTGGAAGTAATCAAAAATCTCATGTGCTTTCTGAGATTTTAAATACTAATGATTTAGAACAACCTTCCGTTAGGTTTTCGTTTAGTAAATTTAATACTAAAACAGAAATTGATTATGTTATTGGTGTTTTAAAGGCATTTATTGCTGCTTAACTATTTTTGAAGAAAATATAGCGGTAAAAGTATTCTGCTTTAAAATCGCATTGTAGTTCGCACGTTAAACACGCGTGGCGTTAAAAAGTTAGGAATAGCAAACTGCCTTTGGGTGCTAACATCTCTCACCCAGGTATTTGTGATAGAGTTTTGCACATCAAATATGTTAAAAATTTCGAAACCAAATGCTAAATTTTTAAAAGGCTTTTTCCAACCGCTTTTAAATTGCTTGTTCTCGTCAACTAAAACAAATTGAAACCCAACGTCTGCACGGGTATAGTCAGGTAGTCTTAATTGAAAATCGTAAGGATCTGCATAACTAGGCGAGCCTCCAGGAAGTCCAGTATTATAAACCAAATTAAGGTATACGCGCATATTTGGAATATTAGGTACGTAATCTTGAAACAGTGCTGCAAATTTTAAGCGCTGGTCCGTCGGTCTAGAAATATAGCCTCTATTATCAATGTTTTCTTCGGTTTTTAAATACCCAAAACTAAACCAAGACTCTGTACCTGGAACAAACTCGCCATTTAAGCGCATATCCACACCATACGCATAAGCTTTAGCGTTATTACGAGCGCGATATCTAATACGTACGTTTTCTAAAGTATAAGGGTTAACGTCTGTTATGTTTTTATAATATAGTTCTGATGTTAGTTTAAAAGGTCTGTCCCACATTTTAAAACTATAATCGTTACCTAATACTAAATGTACAGATTTTTGAGCTTTTACGTTAGGTTGTACAACACCCATTGAGTCGCGCAGTTCTCTATAAAATGGCGGTTGGTAGTATACACCTGCGGCTGCTCTAAAAAGCATATCGCTTTTCCAGTTTGGTTTAATGGCAAATTGTCCTCTCGGGCTAAAAACTATTTGATTGGTTGTGGCAATTCCCTCGCCTTTAACGCTCCAATTGTGTGCTCTCACACCAGCATTATACCAAACATCGCTTTTTCCCAAAGTAGCTCTTTTACTCCATTGGGCATACGCCTGCAAACGGCTAATTTGAGTGTTATTCTTTGCTCTTACGTTTATAAAAGGTTCTAACGGTCCTTCAAATGGTATATAAGGCTGCTCGTTTCTTGGTAATGTTCTAGGAGGTCTAATAGAAAACCCAGCAGAATCTATAACTTCCCATTCTACAACTCGATCTCGAATATCTTCGTGTGTGTATTTTAAAGACCACTCAAATCTGTTATCGTTAATTCTTAAATCACCTTTGGCTTGCACAGTTGAAATTAGAGCGTCTAAATCGTTTCTACCATGGGTAAGTTGGCTACCAATAGCCTCAGTAAATTCAACTTCACCTAAATCTTCGTCACCAATATTACTATTTACTTCACCTATATTGTATTGTGCCAAAACATCAAAATACTCCTCTTCGGTAGTGTGATATGTCGAGGCTGTTAAATTCAAAGTTAAATTTTCATTCGCAAAATAAGTGCCTTGGAATGCACCAAAATAGGTTTGATATTCTGTTTTTTCTTGCCCTTCATAAAACACAACAAGTGCCACAGGGTCTGCTAGGGTTCCAAAATTGGTTTGTCGTGTTAAAGGCTCGTAATCATAACTGTTTAGAGATGCATTTCCTAAAAAACTCAAGTGAAACTTATTGGTAAATTTATAAGTAAAATACCCTTGTAAATCGCCAAAAACAGGGCGGAAGTTTGTTTCGGTTTGTTTAGCATTTACAAACAGACTGTTATTACGGTATCTAGCACCAACAATACTAGTAAATTTAGAGTCTTTGCTCATATTTTCTACGGAAACAGCTGCTCCTAGTAAACTTAAATCGGCATTTACTTCAAATTTATAAGGCGTTTTATAAGTGATGTCTAGTACAGATGATAATTTATCACCGTACTTAGCTTGAAACCCACCCGCGGAAAAGTCTACGTTTTTCACCAAATCAGAGTTTACAAAACTCAAGCCTTCTTGTTGTCCAGAACGCACTAAAAATGGGCGATATACTTCTATACCGTTGATGTATACTAAGTTTTCATCGTAATTACCGCCTCTAACAGAATATTGTGTACTAAGTTCGTTATTATTACTAACTCCTGGTAAACTGAGTAATAAATTTTCAACACCAGGGTTGGCACCAGGTATTTTTCTAATGGTTTCAGGTTTTAGGGTAATTATACCTTCAACCTCCTTACGTCTGTCACCAGATATCACCACTTCGCCAATTTGTTCTACAGATTCGCTAAGTACAGGATTAAATTCTTTAATAACACCATTTTTTAAATTAAATGTTACCACTACTTTTTCATGAGAAATATGTGTAAATTCTAGTGTTACATCTTTGTTTGGTGTAATAGCTATAGAGTAAAATCCGTTTTCGTTAGTTTGTGTACCTACATTTCCTGTTTTTACAGCAACATTAGAAATTGGTAAATTATTCTCATTCAGTATAATACCTTTTACGGTAGCTTCTTGACCGAAACTTATCAAAATAGAGAAAAGTAAAACTATGGTAGATAATCTATAACTTGTTTTCAAGAGTAGTTGCATTTATTTTCTATAGAATATAGTTTCAAAAGTAGCACTATTTCCAACATTATCGGTAACAATCACCTTCAAATTATTTTTTGTATCAGTAACAATCCCATCATTAAAATCGTAAGTGTATGTGCCTTTATAGTATTCCATTAAAATCCATTTTCCGTTCACTGTTGCCCTGTAATTCGATATGCCTGAAATTTTATCATCTATTTTAAGTTTTAAATAGCGGTACTTGCTAAGCCATTGCCCTTTTTTAAAGTTAACAGGGGTTATAGTAGGTTTCTCATTATCCATAGCTAAAGCGTATGTACCTAATTTTTTGGTAAATGTGCTTAATGTGTCGCCTTCTCGTTTTGTAAACGTATAATATGGTGTTTTCTTATATCCAGAAAGTCTAGCTATAAAAAGTTTGTTCTTATCTTCGGTATTATATTTACTAATATCGTAGGCTATCTTAACACTCTTTTTTAAAGGTAAAACATCTTTATGAAGTTTTAAGGTATCAGCATTCACCTCAAAATTCATGTAAAAATCCTCATAAAATGTATTAGGAAAAATAGTTACATCTATGCTTTTTTCTTTTAAAGCGGTGCTCTTATCAGCGTAAATATAATAAGGTGTTTTAGGTTTTGTAGTGGATGTATGTGTTGTGTTTTTTTTACCTTTTACCGATATGGTTACCCAAGATGTATTGTTTTTAAAATCACTAACTTTAATTTTATATACTGAATACGTACTGTCTTCAATAGTTACCACGCCGTCTCTATACATGTTTTTATAAATACTTAAAGGATTGTTTATTCTAAACAATTTTTGAATGCGCTGTCTTTTGGTTCTAAAGTGTTTGTAATCTATCAGTTGATTGATGTGTTTGGTTTCATCAAAAGAGAATCTTTTAAAATCCAACTCAAAATTTTTGCTTCCATTAACAAATGTTTGAATGTTGTAGACGCCGTTTTTGTTGGCTGCCAAATCTTGTCTGTCCCATGTAGTAATTCCAAAACCTATATTGCCAAAAGCTTCAATGTTTTTAACCATGTAATCGCCATTTTTTAATGGAATTAGGGTTAGGTTTTGTTTTTGGCTAGAATTATTTACATATGAATTATCATCAAGTGGATATGCGTAAATGGATGTAATGGTAGGTAATTTAGAATCCTTAATATCTATACCAAAAAGCATTGGGTTTATTGGGCGTTCTGCATTATCGCGAATTTCAAAATGCAAATGCGGTCCTCCAGAACCTCCAGAATTGCCGCTGTAAGCAACCAGATTTCCTTTAGTTACTAATAATTCATCTGGTTTAGGAAATGTTTCTACCTCGTACGACTCTTTTTTGTATTGTAACTTTTTTATATAGCGCTCTATTTCAGGAGCAAATCTATTTAAATGTGCATAAACTGTTGTGTAGCCATTAGGGTGTGTAATGTAAAGCGCTTTACCGTAACCATAATGCGATATTTTTATTCTGCTTACATAACCACTTGCAGCAGCTTTAACTTTTAATCCAGTGCGTTGTTGGGTTTTTATGTCCATTCCTGAATGAAAATGGTTGGAGCGGAGTTCCGCAAACGTGCCAGATAAAACCAGTGGTATATCTAGCGGACTAGAAAAATAATCCTGAGGATATATGTTTTGTGAATGTAATGTAGATGTAAGTAGGAGAACGAGGGCTAGTATAATTCGCATAAAATTGTATTGGGCTAAAATATTAATTTGATAGCAATTGGCAAAGTTCAAAACAAAAATCAAGCCATGGGTTTGTAATTAATATATTTTGACAGATAATTATGTAATAAAACAGAGATGTTTAGACATGTAAATGTATTTTTAGGTAGATGTGTGAGGGAATTGCGTAGTAAAATATACATAATAAATAATATATTAATTAACCTTAAATCTATACGTAAAGCACGACTGTTTGAGGTGAATATCATAAACTAATAGTTAAAATATTATTTTTAAAAATTATAGAAAAAACTATTGTAATTTCGCCCTAGGTATATTAACTTTGTTTATTAAGTATTGATTTTTGTAAATGAGTAATATTGAAGGAATTGTCGATTCTTTAGAACATAAAATTAGCAAGGTACTGCTTAAGGTAGACCATTTAAAACAAGCTAATTTGAAATTGACTGAAGATTTAGCTAGCGCAAGACATCAAATTCAAACCCAAGTAAAGTTAAATACCGATTGGGAAGAAAAATATAAGGCTCTAAAAATTGCAAATTCAATGCTTGGTAGTGACGATAATAAAAGAGAAACTAAGCTTAAAATAAACGCATTAATTAGAGATATAGACCATTGTATTGCTCAATTATCTGATTAAGGTAACATAAATTTCGATGTCTGAAAAGCTTAAAATAAAGCTATCTATAGCAAATAGGGTATATCCTTTAACTATTGATGCAACGCAGGAAGAAGGTTTGCGAAAAGCGGCAAAGAATATCGAAATTATGATAAAGCAATTTGAGCAAAGTTATTCCGTTAGAGATAAACAAGATGTATTAGCCATGTGTGCTTTACAATTTGCATCTCAAGTGGAACAAAAAACTATAGATAAAGAAGTACATAATGAGGTTGTTGAAGAAAAGCTAGAAGCTTTAAACAACATGTTGCAAGCTCATTTAAGTGCTTAACGTTCTTTAAAATAAAAAGTAGAAGTTACTACCTACATCGGTTATTTTTTTGATAAACTCAACGTTAATTCTTTTAAAAAGGGTGAGTTGAAGTTGTAAAAGCATGCTGCTAATGTGTAATGCATTTGGGCAGACCCTTGATCAGCTTGTTAACCCTAAACTTGTTTTTAAGGAGTTTATACAAAACACTATACTGATGTAGGTTTTTTTATATATACTAATCAACTAAATTAAAATGGATAGCACAATTATATTAATTGTAGTAGGCGCAATTGTAGGGCTTGTAATAGGATTTATTATAGCTAAGACAATGGAGAAAAATAACGCGTCTAAAGTAATAAAAGATGCTAAAAAGAGTGCAGCATCTATATTAAAAGAAGCCAAAAGCGAAGGCGAAGCTTTAAAGAAAGATAAGATTTTACAAGCTAAAGAAAAGTTTATTGAGCTTAAGTCTGAACACGAAAAAGTGATTTTATCTCGTGATAAGAAAATGGCTGAAGCTGAAAAACGTACACGCGACAAAGAATCTCAAGTTTCTAGTGAGCTTTCAAGAAATAAAAAGCTAAACTCGGATATTGAAAATAAGGTTAAGGATTACAACCACCGACTAGATGTTTTGGAAAAGAAACAATCTGAGCTTGATAAACTTCACAAGAGTCAGGTGCAGCAACTAGAAGTTATTTCTAGTTTATCTGCAGAGGAAGCTAAGGCACAATTGGTTGAATCTCTTAAAGGAGAAGCGAAGAATGATGCTATGGCTTACATTCAAGGTGCTTTAGAGGAAGCAAAAATGACTGCAGAGCAAGATGCTAAAAAAGTTATTATAAATACGATACAGCGTATAGGCACAGAAGAAGCTGTTGATAATTGTGTGTCTGTTTTTAATATTGAATCTGATGACGTTAAAGGACGCATCATAGGTAGAGAAGGTAGAAACATTAGAGCGATAGAAGCAGCAACTGGTGTAGAAATTATTGTTGATGATACGCCTGAAGCTATCATATTATCGTGTTTTGATTCTGTGCGTCGTGAGATTGCGAGATTATCGCTTCATAAATTAGTGACAGATGGTAGAATTCACCCTGCTAGAATTGAAGAGATTGTAAAGAAAACACAAAAACAAATAGAGCAAGAAATTATTGAAGTAGGTAAGCGTACAGTTATAGATTTAGGAATTCACAACTTGCATCCTGAATTGATAAAAACTGTAGGTAGAATGAAATACCGCTCGTCTTACGGTCAAAACCTGTTACAGCACTCTAGAGAAGTGGCTAAATTATGTGGCGTTATGGCAGCAGAGTTAGGGTTAAATCCTAAGTTAGCCAAACGCGCAGGATTACTTCATGATATTGGTAAAGTACCAGATGCTGAAACCGATATGGAAACACCACACGCTATTTTAGGTATGCAATGGGCGGAGAAGTACGGCGAAAAAGATGATGTTTGTAATGCTATTGGCGCACACCACGATGAAATAGAAATGAAATCGCTATTGGCACCAATTATTCAAGTGTGTGATGCGATTTCTGGAGCAAGACCAGGTGCACGTCGCCAAGTATTAGATAGTTATATTCAACGTTTAAAAGACTTAGAGGATATTGCTTTTGGGTTTAACGGTGTTAAAAAGGCATATGCGATACAAGCGGGTAGAGAGTTGCGTGTAATTGTAGAAAGCGAAAAAGTAAATGACGAGAAAGCTTCAGAATTATCGTTTAATATTTCTCAAAAAATACAAACAGACATGACCTATCCAGGACAAGTTAAAGTTACTGTGATACGAGAAACTAGAGCTATAAACATTGCGAAATAATAGTAGTTTTTAAATAGCATCATAATAAAAAAATCCAGCCAATTTAGCTGGATTTTTTTATTTTACTCTAAACTCTAAACTCTAAACTCTAAACTCTAAACTCTAAACTCTAAACTCTAAACTCTAAACTCTAAACTCTAAACTCTAAACTCTAAACTCTAAACTCTAAACTCTAAACTCATTTCCTAGGATGGTACTTTTCTACAACCTCAGTTAAATGGCTTTTATCTAAATGAACGTAAATTTCCGTTGTTGTTATACTTTCATGACCTAGCATTAATTGGATGGCTCTTAAATCAGCATTATTCTGTAGTAAGTGAGTTGCAAAAGAATGGCGGAAGGTGTGGGGAGAGACATTTTTATTAAGTCCAATTTTTTTAACCAATTGTTTTATGATAGAAAAAATCATAGCACGTGTTAATTGTTTTCCTCTTCTGTTTAGAAATAGTGTGTCTTCAAATCCTGATTGAATATTTATATGGTTTCTAATTTCGCTTCGGTATATATTTATATATTTTATTGTAGAATCTACGATGGGTACAAACCGTTGTTTATCACCTTTACCCGTTACTTTTATAAAGCCTTCATCAAAAAATAAATCTGATAGTTTTAAATTAACCAATTCACTAACTCTTAAACCACAACCATATAGAGTTTCTAAAATAGCTCTGTTGCGTTCGCCTTCGGGTGTGCTTAAATCTATAGCTTGTATAATTTTATCTATTTCTTCTTCTGAAAGTGTATCAGGTAATTTTCTACCTATTTTAGGAGATTCAATCAAATCTAATGGATTATCTGTTCTATAATCTTCAAATATTAAATAACTAAAAAAGCTGCGTAATCCAGAAATTAATCGTGATTGCGACCTAGCGTTAATATGTTTTGCAGATTCATATATAAATTGTTGTATGAGTTCTGATGAAATATCAATGGGAGTGATAGTAATCGCATGCGCTTCTAAATATGATATTAAGCTTAGTATATCTCTACTATAGCTATCAATTGAGTTTTGAGATAGCCCGCGTTCTATCTTCAGATATAATTTAAAGTCTTTAAGCGCATCAATCCATTTCATGATAGTAAAATTACTAGTATTTATTAAATAAAAAAAGGGAAGCAGTACTGCTTCCCTTTTTAAAATCATATAAGAAAACTACTAAAAGAAATCATTTTGAAAACCTCCGTCAGTAGGATAATTTCCTGTTATAATATCTATAAGGTCAATAACTGCCCAAACCAATAGACCTCCTAAAGTAATGATAAATAACACATTCCAATACCAAGGACTTCCTAAGTACCATCTATGTGCAGCAAAACCACCTAAGAAAAGCCATAATAAAAGTGCAACACCTTGGCTTTTTTGACCTGCCATAGCTAATGGTGTGTATACTTCTTCTACACCGTCGTTTGTTGTAATTTCAGTGTTTGTTGTTGTAGTTCTTTTTACTGGAAAAGAAGCATAACAGGTAGAGTAGCTAAGCATAACTACTAAGAAAGATAATAATAATTTAATTTTCATAATTAATTGGTTTATGTTTGTTATGCAATTTAGAAAAAAAACACTTTCATGTTGAGAATTAGATTACTTTTTTTAGCATTTTTTTCATTCACCTTATTTTTTAGTGCCCAAAATAAATTTGACTATGTAGGCGGGCTTAAGTTAAATGACTCATTAGTGATATCTTATAAGATTAGTTTTTTTGAAAACAACGGCGAAATTAAAGGGTATTCCATAACAGATTTGGGTGGTGAACACGAAACTAGATCCAATATTTTTGGAGAATATGATACTAAAGCGCATATATTAAATTTTAGAGAAATAGGGATTGTTTATACAAAATCCACAACCTCTCAAAATGACTTCTGTTTTCTTAATACAACATTTAAAAATTTCGAATTCGGTAAAACAAAAAAGGCAAAAGCAAATTTCGTGGGCTTATTTTCAGACAATACGCAGTGCGTTAATGGTGAAATTCTATTAAATAGTCAAGAAAAAGCAGAACAAAGAGTTCAAAAAGTAATTAAAAAAATAAATAGTTCTAATAAAATTGCCGACAGTATAAAACAAAAAATAAATAAGGTTAATATGATGAATATTCTAAAAATGAATATTTTGAAAAAAGACCAAACCTTAACTGTATTTACAGCGTCTAAATCAATTAAACTCATCTTATTTGATGGTGGTAAATTAGATGGTGATAGTGTAGACATTATTATAAACGATAAAACAATATTAAGCAATTATATAGCTGATAGTAAAGAAAAAGTAGTTACCGTGGCATTGCAAGACAAAAAAACTTCTATAATTATAAAGGCTAATAATGAAGGCGAAATTGCACCAAATACAGTTATAGTAAAACTTAACGATGGTGTTAACGATATTAAAGCTTTGTCTAATTTAAAAGCTGGTGAAACGACTCAGATTGATATTTTAAATTAAAAGAATTCTGTTTTTTGTACTTTTAACGCATGAAGAAACTAATCATCATAAACGGCCCAAATCTTAATTTATTAGGCAAGCGCGAACCAAATATTTATGGCAGCTTAACGTTTACAGAATTTATGGATGAAGTAAAACGTAAATACCCAGAAGTAAATTTAGAGTACTACCAATCAAACATAGAAGGTGAGTTAATTGATAAATTACACGACGTTGGTTTTAATTACGACGGTATCGTATTAAATGCTGCGGCGTACACTCATACTTCGGTAGGTTTAGGTGATGCGATTAAAGCTATTGAAACTCCTGTTGTTGAAGTACATATTTCTAATACATTTGGTAGAGAGGAGTTTAGGCATCAATCTTACATATCACCAAACGCTAAAGGTGTTATTCTAGGGTTTGGTTTACAAAGTTATGAGCTGGCTATACAGAGTTTTTTATAGTGATTTAATATGAAAAAGAATATTACACTTTTACTTAGTGTTTTATTTGCGCTAACAAGTGTTACATCAAGCGCACAATCAAAAGTTGATGTTGGTTTAAAAGGTGGCGTTAATTTAACATTCTTTAAAATAACTGAAGCAAATTTTGGGACTAATCCAGAAACGGCTACTGGTTTTTATGGCGGACTCTTCTTAGATTTTAATAATGGTCATGATTTTTCTATCCAACCAGAAATCTTATATATAGTTTTAAATGATTTTAATTTTATTAATGCACCCATTTATGCTAAATATAAAGTTGGAAATAATTTTTATTTAAGCGTTGGTCCAAGCTTAAATTATTTTTTTGATTTTTTTACCAATAAATTTAAAATTAGAGCAGATATAGCAACTGCATATAATATCTCTTCAAACATTGCTGTACATCTCAAATACACTATAGGTTTTCAAGAAATTACGCCAAATGGTTTGTTTGTAGGTGCAGAATTAAAACTTTAGAGCTAAAGCTTTTATATGTTAAACAAAAAAGGTTTCAGTATTTACTGAAACCTTTTTAATATTATATGTGTCGTAAACTTAGATGTGTATCACTTCATCATACGCGGCTGCAACAGCTTCCATAACAGCTTCACTCATCGTTGGGTGTGGATGAATTGCTTTTAATACCTCATGGCCTGTAGTTTCTAGCTTTCTACCTAAAACGGCTTCAGCAATCATATCGGTAACACCAGCGCCAACCATGTGGCACCCTAACCATTCGCCATATTTTGCATCAAAAATTACTTTTACAAAACCTTCTTTGTTTCCGCCAGCACTTGCTTTACCAGATGCAGAGAAGGGGAATTTACCAACCTTTATATCAAAGCCTTTTTCTTTAGCTTGCTTTTCAGTTAAACCAACACTTGCAATTTCAGGAGAACAATACGTACATCCTGGGATGTTGCCATAATCAATTGGCTCTACATGGTGGCCTGCTAATTTCTCAACACACAAAACACCTTCAGCAGAGGCTACGTGCGCCAATGCTTGCCCAGGTGTAACATCACCAATGGCATAGTATCCAGGAATATTGGTTTGGTAAAAATCATTCACCAAAATTTTATCTCTGTCTACAACAATGCCAACATCTTCTAATCCTATATTTTCAATATTTGTTTTAATACCTACAGCAGATAAAATAATATCGGCTTCTAAAACTTCTTCGCCTTTGCTAGTTTTTACTGTAGCTTTAACACCTTTTCCTGATGTATCAACCGAAGTCACCTCAGCAGATGTTTTAATTTTTATACCATTCTTTTTAAATGAGCGCTCTAGTTGTTTAGATACTTCTTCGTCCTCAACAGGCACTATATTTGGTAAATACTCAACGATAGTTACCTCTGTACCCATAGAGTTGTAGAAGTAGGCAAACTCTACACCAATAGCTCCAGAACCAACCACAATCATTTTTTTAGGTTGCTTTTTTAAAGTCATGGCTTGTCTATACCCAATAACCTTTTTACCGTCTTGCGGTAAGCTAGGTAACTCACGAGAACGTGCTCCTGTAGCAATAATAATGTTATCAGCGCTATATTCAGTACCATCAACATCAACTTTCTTACCTGGTTTTAACTTGCCAAAACCATCTATAACGTCAATTTTATTTTTCTTCATTAAAAATTGAACACCTTTACTCATTCCATCGGCAACACCACGGCTACGGTTTACAACAGCATCAAAATCATGCGCAGCATCCTTTACTGTTAGTCCGTAATCTTCTGCATGTTTCAGATATTCAAATACTTGGGCAGATTTTAATAGGGCTTTTGTAGGGATGCAACCCCAATTTAAACAAACGCCACCAAGGTTTTCCTTTTCAACAATAGCGGTTTTAAAACCTAATTGTGATGCTCTAATAGCAGTTACATAACCACCAGGACCACTTCCAAGAACTATAATATCGTATTTACTCATGTGTTAAATTTTAGGCTGCAAATTTACAAAATCGTATTCTAATAAAGAATTTACAACCTTATTAATTTGCATCTTATTACTACCTTTGCGTTGCAATTTTTAAGATATGAATATACCTAGAACCAGTTTTCCACGTGTTGTAATTATTGGCGGTGGTTTTGCCGGTGTAGCATTAGCCAAAAAATTATCAAAACAAGAAGTTCAGGTTGTATTGTTAGACAAACACAATTACCACACCTTTCAGCCCCTTTTATATCAAGTGTCTACAGGCGGCTTAGAGCCAGATTCTATTGCATACCCAATTCGTAAAATTCTAAAAGATTTTCCCAATTTTTATTTCCGTCTTGCTTCGGTAGAAGAAATTGATACAACAACAAACCAAGTAAAAACAAATATTGGCGATTTAAAGTTCGATTATCTCGTTGTGGCCTCAGGCTCTACAACTAACTTTTTTGGTAATTCTGAAATCGAAAAACACAGTATGGCAATGAAAACCATACCGCAATCGCTTAATTTAAGAAGTCTAATTCTTGAGAATTTTGAAGACGCCCTACTTACATCAGATTTAAACGAGCGCAATGCCCTAATGAATTTTGTAATAGTAGGTGGTGGGCCAACAGGGGTAGAGCTTGCCGGTGCTTTAGCCGAAATAAAAAAAGGCATCCTACCAAAGGATTATCCAGATTTAGATACCCGTTTAGCGCAAATACACATCATTCAATCAGGTAATTGTATTCTTAAAGGTATGAGTGCCAATGCTTCACAAAAGGCCGAGGATTTTTTAGAAAAACTAGGCGTTAATATTTGGAAAAACGTGCGCGTTACCAATTACGATGGTAAAACCGTTACCACTAATACCGATTTAACCTTTCAAGCCGCCACTGTAGTTTGGGCTGCGGGTGTAAAAGGCGCCACAATAAAAGGCTTAGATGCAGAAGATTTTGTAACACGTGGCAACAGAATAGAAGTTAACGAATTTAGCCAAGTAAAAGGGTTCGAGCATATATTTGCCATTGGCGATATTGCCGCTATGGTTACTAAAAACCACCCCGAAGGTTTCCCAATGATGGCACAACCAGCCATTCAACAAGGCGATCAGTTAGGCGATAATTTACTGCGTATTATTGAAGAAAAACCCATGCAACCTTTTGAGTATACCGATAAAGGTGCTATGGCAACCATAGGCCGAAACAAAGCCGTGGTAGACCTAAAATACTGGAAATTTCAAGGCGTTTTTGCGTGGTTTGTCTGGATGTTTGTACACCTATTTTTCCTTATAGGTTTTAGAAATCGCATGGTGGTGTTTGTAAACTGGGTATACAATTACGTGCGTTTCGATAGAGAAGCACGATTAATCATCAGGCCCTTTAAAAGCAATCACAAAGTTTAATTTTATTTGGGCGAGTTGCCATAAAAATGGCAAACGGGCTTTCACTACTCAATCCCTCCTGCGTCGGGGATTTCAAACATGCCGTTCAATCCCTCTCGCGGGGCGCATCTGCCAACTATATTTCTTGGTCTTTCTGTATTAGCTATTTTGTAAAAGCCGTGTTTCAAAAAATACCATCTTAAAAATTTCAAATCATCTAAATTTTGATGTTTTGAAAGCCCACCTATTCTTTCGGAATAAATTTTAAAGACACCCCGTTAATACAATGTCTTTTTCCAGTGGTTGCTCTAGGGCCATCATTAAATATATGTCCCAAATGGCCGCCGCAAGTAGCACAGTGTTCTTCTGTTCTGGCATATCCTAAATGGTAATCAGTAGAATATGCTACATTCCCTTTAATTTCTCTATCAAAACTAGGCCAACCTGTACCAGAATCAAACTTATGTTCACTTTTAAACAAGGGTGTGTCGCAAGCTTTACAAACGTAAATACCTGCTTCATAATTTTTATTTAAAGGGCTGCTAAAAGAGCGTTCTGTACCTGCTTTTCTAAGCACATAATATTCCATTTCTGTTAACTGCGTTTTCCATTCTTCATCTGTTTTAGTGACTTCATAGGTTTTGTTTTTAGCAGTATCTGCTTCTTTTTGAGCGTTAGAGTTGCAGTTAAAAAGAAATAATAAAGCGAGTAATGTTAAAAATTTGTTCATAGCAAAATAAATATTTTTTTATTTTCAAGTTCATTTTATAAGGTAAGGAATAAAAACGGCATTTTTTAATACTTTAAAAATTGAGTACTCCAATCATTATTTTTAGATTCCCTATCAAAGATAAATTGTTTTAAATAACACTATAGTTATGTCGTTACTAATCATTTTTAATAACATATTATGTTTCCAAATAGTATCAAAATATTGTTTAAAAGCATTAATGTAAATGTTTTTATTGCCTTATGTTTGTATGTCTTTATTATTGTGACAAATAAAATAAATATGTGTCTTAATAGTATAAGTTTACTTTTTGTATTTTTAACTCTAAATTAAATAATATTATGAAACGTTTTAAAATTATAATAGGGTTTGGTATCGCAATGCTGGTTATAGCATGTGCTACAAATCCATTTACAGGAAAGAAAACCATGGCTTTAGTGCCAAATTCACAATTATTTCCAACAGCTTTTGCGCAGTATAACCAATTTCTTAACGAGAATAATGTGGTTACAGGTACAAAAGATGCAGAAATGATAAAGCGTGTAGGGCAAAAAATAGCCGTAGCTGCAGAACGTTATTTAAATGCAAATGGGCATCAAGGCTATCTAAAAGATTATAAGTGGGAGTACAATTTAGTAAACGATGAAACGGTTAATGCTTGGTGTATGCCAGGAGGTAAAATTGTATTTTATACAGGTATATTGCCAATTGCGCAAAATGAGGCTGGTGTAGCAGCAATAATGGGGCACGAAGTAGCTCATGCTTTAGCAAACCACGGACAACAGCGTATGAGTGCTGGGATTTTACAACAGTTAGGCGCGGTTGCAGGAAATGTTGCCATTAAAGACAACCAAACTAGAGCAATTTTCAATCAAGCTTACGGTATAGGCTCTCAAGTAGGGTTAATGCTACCTTTTAGTAGAAGTCATGAAACCGAATCTGATTTAATTGGTGTGCATTTAATGGCTATAGCAGGTTATAATCCTGAGGAAGCTGCCGAATTATGGAAGCGTATGAAAGCTAACAGTGGTGGACAAGCACCACCAGAATTTATGAGCACGCACCCGTCGAATGATACTAGAATTGCTAATCTAAAAAAGTGGGCGCCTAAAGCCAAAGAGGAAGCAAGAAAGTACGGTGTTACAACCTTTAGAAATAATTAATACTTAGAACAAAATATTTGTTTATTTTAGAAGTCACGCAATTAAAGCGTGACTTTTTTTTATGAGTCAACTTAAAAAGGGAAGTAAAAAACTTTTAAATGCTTGGGCGTTTTACGATTGGGCAAACTCAGTTTACACCTTAACCATAGCATCTTCTATATTTCCATTATTCTATTCAAACCTATTTGATACTAAAGAAGAATTGGTGTATGCCTTTGGTTTTGAAATGAAACAAACCGTTTTAATTTCAATAGTTACCGCTTTTACGTTTTTAGTTGTAGCGTTTTTGTCACCTCTATTATCTGGCATTGCAGATTATGTAGGTAACAAAAAAAACTTCATGAAATTTTTTTGCTACATGGGTGGTTTGGGTTGCATAGGGTTGTATTTTTTTGATAAAGACCGCATACATATTAGCATGCTTTTTTATTTTATGGGCTTACTAGGCTATTGGGGTAGTTTAGTGTTTTATAATTCGTATTTGCCAGATATTGCTTTTCCTGAACAACAAGATAGCATTAGCGCTAAAGGCTTTTCTTGGGGGTATTTTGGCAGTGTCCTCTTACTATTATTAAACTTAGCTATGGTGATGTACCCTAGTTGGTTTGGTTTTGATGTAAGTATTTCTAAAGCATTAAGTATAAATGGCAGTGAGACTGAAATTGCAGCAGCATTAGAAAAAGCTAAAAATGCAGCATCTTTTGAAGCTATGAAAATTTCATTTATTACAGTTGGCTTGTGGTGGGTATTATTTAGTCAATATACATTCTACCACTTGCCAAAAGGAAGCTTTAAAGGTCGTAAAGTAACTAAGGCTATTGTGTTTAATGGTTTTAGAGAATTACAGTCGGTATGGACAGACTTGAAAAATAACCTAAGACTAAAACGGTATTTAAATGCCTTTTTTGTTTTTAGTATGGCAGTACAAACTATAATGCTTATGGCAGTTTATTTTGGGGAAAAAGAAATACTTTGGGAGAGTGAAGCGCAAAAAACCATTGGTTTAATAGTAAGTATTTTAGCCATACAGTTAGTAGCAGTACTTGGTGCTGTAGTTACATCGCGATTGTCTAAAAGTTATGGTAATATTAAAACCCTAATCATTATAAATATCATCTGGATGGGGCTTTGTTTTTATGCCTATTTTATGAAAACCCCAGTGCAATTTTATATAGCAGCAACATTGGTTGGTTTTGTTATGGGAGGCGTACAATCCTTGGGTAGATCTACATACTCTAAATTTCTTCCAGAAACAAAAGATACTACATCGTATTTTAGTTTTTATGATGTTGCTGAAAAGATAGGGATCGTTATTGGTATGTCTATTTTTGCTATTGTAGATGAAAAATATAATATGCGTTATGCTATTTTATTTTTATTTGTGTTCTTTTTGATAGGCGTTATATTGTTATTTCGAGTGCCAAGACTAAAAACGGACTAACAATCAACTCAACCAAAAAAATAACTTTTTAAAGTATAAAGCTTTTAAAAAAGGGATTAATTTCTACTTTTGAGCAAATTAACTTACTGCTTATTATGACATTTAAAATGCACACTCGCTTTTTAGTATTACTATTTTTAACCACATTTTTATCCTGTAACATAGAGCCTTTTGATGGTGAGATTATTGATCAATCAAATAGTCTTCCTGCAAATTGCGAAAACGCTGTTGGTGTTGCAACCGTTGCAGCTGTAAACTACGTAAATGCAACGCCTACCGATGCTAATTTTTCAGAATTGTGTGTTGCTTATAGAACGGCTTTAGAAAACCAAATAACCCTTTGTGGAGATCAAGGTGGGGAATTTCAATTATTGATTGATAATTTAAGAGATTGTGAAGGTGGCGATGAGAATGTTGCACAACAACGTGCTTTTATGACGGCAAATATAGCAGGAGAACAGTTTGATGATTTAAAACCTAATGGTTACAATATACTTAACAAAGCAGTTGGTGTTGTAACATTTTCAGGAAGTGATGTAAATTATCTAAGAATACAAGGTAACAGTGAGTATCAAAGTTTAGTTGTATCAGGTAATGCCAAAGAAATAACTTTATTTATTCCTGAAACTATTTGGAAAGAAGGCGTTTACGATCTAAATATTGATAGTACAGATATGAATGGCGTTGCTACACCTTTTTTCGGAATAGTATATGATACAGGTAGTGCTTTTCCATTAGCTTTTGAGCGAGAGGGTGGTAAATTAACCATAACAGAGTTTAATTTAAATACCAGAGTAATAAAAGGAGAATTTGAATTTCCATTTATTAGAGCTAGTAATACAACCTCTGAAGAAATTGGTCCTTTTGATTGTAAGGATGGTACTTTTGATTATTCTCTAGATAATGAATTTTTCGATTAAACTTTAACGTGTAAAACTAACAAAGCCCAAAAATATATTTTGGGCTTTGTTAATTTATAAATTTTAAATTATATTAAGATTCAGTAGGCTTTTCAGCTTTTTCAATTGCAATACTTAACTCTTCTGTTTTCTTATCTAAGTCGATAATAATTTTGTCGCCTTCTCTTAAATTTGAAGCTACAATTTCTTCAGCTAAGGCATCTTCTATATATTTTTGAATAGCACGTTTTAACGGTCTTGCACCATATTGTTTATCAAAACCTTTATCTGCAATATAATCTTTAGCAGCTTTAGTTAATTCTAACTCATAGCCTAAACCTTGTATTCTAGACAGAAGTTTTTCAAGTTCAATATCAATAATAAGATTGATGTCTTCTTTTTCAAGCGCATTAAATACAACCACATCATCAATTCTGTTCAAAAATTCTGGTGCAAACGATTTTTTAAGTGCATTTTCAATAACCTTAACGGCATTGGCATCTTCTTGTGCTTTTTGCGATGCAGTACCAAAACCTATACCTGTGCCAAAATCTTTCAATTTTCTAGCACCAATATTCGAGGTCATGATTATAATAGTATTTCTAAAATCAATTTTTCTGCCTAAACTATCAGTTAAATGCCCATCATCTAACACTTGTAGGAGCATATTAAATACATCAGGATGTGCTTTTTCAATTTCATCTAAAAGAATTACAGCGTATGGCTTGCGTCTTACTTTTTCGGTAAGTTGCCCACCTTCTTCGTAACCAACATATCCTGGAGGTGCACCCACTAAACGCGATATGGCAAATTTTTCCATGTACTCACTCATATCAATTCTAATTAAAGAATCTTCGCTATCAAATAATTGTTTAGAAAGTACTTTTGCGAGTTGGGTTTTTCCAACACCGGTTTGTCCTAAGAAAATAAAAGAGCCAATAGGTTTGTTAGGGTCTTTTAATCCAGCACGATTACGTTGAATAGCCTTAACAACTTTAGCAACAGCTTCATCTTGCCCAATTACTTTGCCTTTAATAAGCTCTGGTAATTCGGCTAATTTGTTAATTTCAGTTTGTGCAATTCTATTTACAGGAATACCTGTCATCATAGACACGACATCAGCCACGTTTTCTTCAGTAACAATTTCACGATGTTGTTTCGTTTCTTCTTCCCACTTTTCTTGTGCAATGGCTAAATCTTTTTCAAGGCGCTTTTCATCATCTCTTAGTTTAGCGGCCTCTTCATACTTTTGTTTTTTAACTACCGAATTTTTAGTTTCTCTAACCTGCTCCAGTTGTTTTTCTAACTCTAATATTTGTTGTGGCACATCAATATTAGTGATATGCACACGAGATCCTGCTTCATCTAAAGCATCAATAGCTTTATCTGGAAGAAATCTATCCGTCATGTATCTATTCGTTAACTTTACACATGCTTCTATAGCTTCTGGTGTAAAGTCTACATTGTGATGTTCTTCGTATTTCCCTTTTATATTATTAAGAATTTCTATAGTTTCTTCTACTGTTGTAGGTTGCACTATTACTTTTTGAAAACGACGCTCTAAAGCACCATCTTTTTCAATATACTGTCTGTATTCATCCAGTGTTGTAGCACCAATACATTGAATTTCTCCTCGCGCTAGAGCAGGTTTAAACATGTTTGATGCATCTAAACTTCCTGTAGCGCCACCAGCACCAACAATGGTATGGATTTCATCTATAAACAAAATAACATCGTCATTCTTTTCCAATTCATTCATTACTGCCTTCATACGCTCTTCAAACTGGCCGCGATATTTTGTACCCGCAACTAAGCTTGCTAAATCTAGTGTAACAACACGTTTGTTAAATAGAATTCTAGATACTTTTCGCTTTACAATCCTTAAGGCTAAACCTTCGGCAATAGCAGATTTACCAACACCAGGTTCTCCTATTAAAAGCGGGTTATTTTTTTTACGTCTACTTAAAATTTGTGAAACACGCTGTATTTCAGCTTCTCTACCCACAACAGGGTCTAGCTTACCTTCCTCGGCAAAAGCCGTTAAATCACGTCCAAAATTATCTAAAACAGGGGTTTTAGACTTCTTATTAGACTTGCCAGAAGGCGAATTAAAAATATTATCTTTCTGAGATTCTTCACCTAAATTCGAATCATCGTCTTGGAATGATTCTGCCTTTGGTTCTATATAGTCGTCGTTATCGTTTGTGATCATCTGTTTAAATTGTTCTTTAACATTATCGTAATCTACTTTCAACTTATTAAGTAGTTTAGTTGTAGGGTCGTTTTCATTTCTAAGAATACATAGTAGCAAATGTGCTGTATTAATAGAAGTACTTTGAAACAGTTTAGCTTCTAAAAACGTAGTTTTTAAAGCGCGTTCTGCTTGCCGCGTTAGGTGCAAGTTTTTCTTTTGGTTTGAGGCTATATTGATATTTGGGTTTGCAGGACTTAAAATTTCCACTTTACGTCTTAAGTGGTTTAAGTCTACGTCCAAAGCATTTAATATATCTATGGCTTTGCCATTACCATCTCTTAAAAGTCCAAGCATTAAATGCTCTGTACCAATAAAGTCATGCCCTAGCCGAAGTGCTTCTTCTTTGCTATAAGCTATTACATCTTTTACCCTTGGGGAAAAATTATCATCCATAATTAAAATACCTTTCTGCATTAAAAATACTAAAATACTTTTACTCACGACAAAAATCGTACCTGAAAATATAGTAGTCGTGCTAATTGACGAAAAATTAACCAAAAAATCAAAAAATAAGGGTTTATAGTTATTAACGAAAAAAGGGGGTGAAATTGTTAATAAAAAGTATTGAAATGGGATGAGAAACCACTTATTCTCACTGATGAAATTAGTATATTAGCATGTTTTGAAAAATTCGTAAAACTAAATTAAATTATATATGGCAGAAGGAGAAAAACTGATACCTATTAACATTGAGGATGAGATGAAATCTGCGTACATTGATTACTCAATGTCGGTCATTGTGTCACGTGCGCTACCAGATGTAAGAGATGGTTTAAAACCTGTTCATAGACGTGTGCTTTATGGTATGCACGAACTTGGTGTTAGGGCAAACTCGGCACATAAAAAATCTGCAAGAATAGTAGGTGAGGTTTTAGGTAAATATCACCCACACGGCGATACATCAGTGTATGATGCAATGGTGCGTATGGCTCAAGAATGGAGTTTGCGTTACATGTTAGTAGATGGTCAAGGAAATTTTGGTTCTGTTGATGGTGATAGTCCTGCAGCAATGCGTTATACAGAGGCAAGAATGCAAAAGATTTCTGAAGAAATGTTGGCAGACATTGATAAGGAAACTGTAGATCATAAATTGAATTTTGATGATACGTTGCAAGAACCAACAGTATTACCTACGCGAATTCCAGGACTATTAGTTAATGGTGCTTCGGGAATTGCCGTTGGTATGGCTACAAATATGCCGCCTCATAACTTGACTGAAGTTGTTAATGGTACAATTGCGTATATAGATAATAATGCCATTGAGATTGATGAATTAATGACGCATGTTAAGGCGCCAGATTTCCCTACAGGAGGAACTATTTATGGTTATGACGGTGTTAGAGATGCATTTCAAACGGGGCGTGGTAGAATTGTGCTTCGTGGTAAGGCAAATATTGAAGAAGTTAACGGGCGTGAATGTATTATTGTAGATGAAATTCCGTACCAAGTTAACAAGGCAGATATGATTAAAAAAACTGCCGACTTAGTTAACGATAAAAAGCTAGAAGGCATTTCTACAATTAGAGATGAATCTGATAGAAAAGGTATGCGTATTGTATACGTTTTAAAGCGTGATGCTATACCAAATATTGTGTTAAATAAATTGTACAAGTACACTGCTCTACAGTCTTCATTTAGTGTGAATAACATTGCTTTAGTAAATGGAAGACCGCAGCTGTTAAACTTAAAAGAATTAATCCATTATTTTGTTGAACACAGGCATGAAGTTGTAGTTAGAAGAACAACTTATGAACTTAGAAAAGCAGAAGAACGTGCACATATTTTAGAAGGGTTAATTATTGCTTCTGATAATATAGATGAAGTAATTAAAATAATTCGTGCATCTTCAAATGCTGATGAAGCTCGTAGTAATTTAGTACAACGTTTTAAACTGTCTGAAATACAGGCGCGTGCCATCGTAGAAATGCGATTACGCCAGTTAACAGGTTTAGAACAAGATAAATTACGTGCAGAATACGATGAAATCATCAAAACTATTGCTGATTTAAAAGATATTCTTGATAATAAAGAGCGTAGAATGAACATCATAAAAGGCGAATTAGAAGTAATTCGTGATAAATATGGTGACGAACGTCGTTCTGTCATAGAATACGCTGGTGGCGATTTAAGTATCGAAGATATGATACCTAATAAGAAGGTGGTGATTACCATTTCTCATGCTGGTTATATAAAACGTACATCGCTTACCGAATATAAAACACAAAATAGAGGTGGAGTTGGCCAAAAAGCATCAACCACAAGAAATGAAGATTTCTTAGAGCATCTTTTTGTAGGTACAAATCACCAATACATGTTGTTCTTTACACAAAAAGGAAAATGTTTTTGGATGCGTGTTTACGAAATACCAGAAGGTGCAAAAACATCTAAGGGTAGAGCCATACAAAACCTTATAAACATTGAGCAAGATGATAAGGTAATGGCATTTATTTGTACCCAAGATTTAAAAGATGAAGATTACATAAACAACCATTATGTAATTATGGCAACCAAAAAAGGTCAAGTTAAAAAAACATCATTAGAACAATATTCACGTCCTAGAACTAATGGTATTAATGCAATTACCATTAAAGATGATGATGAGTTACTAGAAGCTAAATTAACAACCGGCGAGAGCCAAGTTATGTTGGCACTTAAATCTGGTAAGGCTATACGTTTTGAAGAAGCCAAAACACGACCAATGGGTAGAAATGCATCGGGAGTTCGTGGTATTAGATTAGCCGATGAAAAAACAGATGAAGTAATTGGCATGATTGCCGTTGATGATATGGAAAGCAATATTCTCGTAGTGTCTGAAAATGGTTATGGAAAACGTTCTAGTCTAGAAGATTACAGAATTACAAATAGAGGTGGAAAAGGTGTAAAAACGATTTCTATCACTGAAAAAACAGGTAATTTAGTGTCTATTAAAAATGTGACAGATAATGATGATTTAATGATTATTAATAAATCTGGTATAGCGATTAGAATGGCTGTTAAAGATTTACGTGTTATGGGTAGAGCTACTCAAGGCGTTAAATTAATTAATCTTAAAGGTAATGATTCTATCGCGGCAGTAGCAAAAGTAATGCACGATGAAGATAGTGTGGAAGACGTTGAAGATACTGAAAACACTGCGCCTACAAATAATGGCACAACTGTTGATAATACTGATAACGAGAACAACAATAACGAATAATACAAATAGAAATTAAAAATGAAAAAACAATTTATTATAGCTTTAGCTATTTCTGTTAGTGCATTTTCTTTTGCCCAAAAGAAAGAGTTAAAAGCTGTCGAAAAAGCCATTAAGAGTAACAATTTCGCTGAGGCCAAAGCAGCACTTGCTGTTGTAGAACCCATGTTAGGTTCGCTTGATGATAAGCTAAAGAGTAAGTATAACTATTTAAAAGGTGCAGCTTTATTTGCCAACGGAGCAGGAACTGATGCTGAAATTGATAAGTCTATCAAATTTTTGAATAACGCTAAAGACGACTATAAAGTTGAAGTAAATCAGTTAAAAAATGATATGCTTAATAAGATTTTAGAAAAGGGTAATAAAGCATACGAAGACAAGAAATTTGATGCAGCCTCACAGTATTTTGAAAAGTTATACAACTTAAGAAAAAAAGATACTGCTTATCTGTATTATGCTGCTGCTTCCGCAGTTAGTGCCCCAGATTATGACAGAGCCATCGTATTATACCAAAAGTTAAAAGATCTTAACTATTCAGGTGTAGAGAAAAGACTTTATGCTGTTAATGTAAAAACTAATGAAAAAGAATCTTTTGGTAGTGATATATTACGTAAAGCTTCTATATCTGCAAAAACACACATAAATCCTACTGATGAAAATACACCTTCAAAACGAGGTGAAATCATAAAAAATGTAGCTTTAATTTATATCTCTCAAGGAAATAACGATAAAGCAATTGAAGCTATTAAAGACGCAAGAGCAGCAGATCCTGATGATGTGTCCTTAGTGCTATCTGAAGCTAATATTTACTATAAATTAGGAGATAAAGCTAAGTTTAAAGAATTATTAGAGATTGCTAATAAGAAAGATCCAGAGAATGTAGAATTACTATATAACTTAGGTGTAATTTCTGCAGACTCAGGACAGCCAGAAGCGGCTAAAGATTATTATAAAAAAGCCATTGCGTTAGATCCAACTTATGTAAATGCATACATAAATAGTGCTGCACTAGTTTTAGGTAAAGAAACTGCAATTATTGAAGAGATGAATGGATTAGGTTCGTCTGCTGCTGATGATAGACGCTACGATGAATTACGCGAACAGCGTCAAAACATATACAAGGAAGCTGTACCTTACTTAACCAAAGCGTTGGAGGTAAACCCTAAAAGTATAAATGCTGCAAAAACATTAATGAACATTTATAGTGTTCTTGGAGAAACTGAAAAATATAAAGCGATGAAAGCTAAAGTGGCAACACTTGAAGGATAATTAAAACATTACTTTATTAAGTTATAAAAAAAACCAGAGTCTATAAGCTCTGGTTTTTTTATGGCTTTAATGTTCAAATTGTTTTAATGTTTTGGTTATAATCGAAACACAATCTAATAACTGCGACTTTGTCATGACTAAAGGCGGTGCAAAACGAATTATATTACCGTGAGTAGGTTTTGCAAGTAAACCATTATCTCTAAGTGCTAAACAAATATTCCAAGCGGTATCGCTGTCATTAGCATCATTAATAACAATAGCATTTAACAAACCTTTACCGCGTACCAATTTTACAATGTTGCTTTTTGCGATATATTTATTTAATTCGTCCCTAAATAATACTCCTAAAACATAAGCGTTTTCGGCTAAGTTTTCATCTTGAATAACATCTAGAGCAGCCATAGCAACTGCTGCAGCTACAGGATTTCCACCAAACGTACTACCATGATTTCCAGGTTTAATAACGTTCATTATAGCATCGTTTGCTAGTACAGCGCTCACAGGGTATGCTCCACCGCTTAACGCTTTTCCAAGAATTAAAATATCTGCTTTCACATCAGGAGTGCCACTACAATTTTTATTTTCGCAAGAACAATTACCACAAGTAGCTAAAAGCCGCCCAGTTCTTGCAATACCTGTTTGTACCTCGTCTGCAATAAATAATACATTATAGGTTTCACAAAGCGCTTTTGCAGCTATCAAATAGGTGTCATTTGGTACATATACACCAGCTTCTCCTTGTATGGGTTCTACTAAAAACGCAGCAATATTTGCGTTATTTTTTAAAGCATTTTCCAGAGCTATTAGGTTATCATATTCAATCTTTATAAAACCTTTAGTATAAGGCCCAAAATTTTCTCGCGCTACGGGGTCGTTTGAAAATGAAATTATAGTAGTAGTTCTACCATGAAAATTGTTTTCGCAAACTAATATTTCAGCTTCATTCTCTTTTATACCTTTTACCTCGTAAGCCCATTTTCTAGCTATTTTAAGTGCAGTTTCAACAGCTTCCGCACCGGTGTTCATTGGTAAAAGTTTATCAAATCCAAAAAGTGTTGTAGCATATTTTTCGTATTTTCCTAATACGTCATTGTAAAATGCTCTAGAGGTTAATGTTAGAGTTTTTGCTTGTGCCGTCATCGCATCAATTATTTTAGGATGACAATGCCCTTGGTTTACTGCAGAATAGGCCGATAAAAAATCATAATACCGCTTGCCTTCTGCATCCCAAAGATAAACACCTTCACCGCGGCTTAATACTACGGGTAAAGGGTGATAATTATGTGCACCATACTTGTTTTCTAAAGCTATTGCTTCTTTTGATGTTAATTGTTTTAAAACAGCCATTTTAAATAAAATAAAAGGATTTTTAACCATAAAATTGCAATTCAAAATAAAAAGCAATTACGGCTAATCTCGCGTTACGCGTAAAATAACCATTCCTTCTGTACCTTTATTTTTTCGAAGAACTCGAAAAAGCAGCGTGGGAGAGAAATCACCCCTGAATATTCTGCAAATTAAGAATTTTCTAATAAAAATTAATTTAAAATGTGTCTTTTCAAAGTAATGTTGTGTCTTAAAGATATTAGTTAACCATTTAAAATCAAAAAAATATAGATCATGGACTATTTATCAAAATTGTTAGACAATTTAATACCATCAATAGGTGGTAAACTTTCAAGCGCAATTGCAGCCTTATTAATTCTAATTATAGGTTGGTTTGTTGCAGGTTTTTTAAAACGAATGATAGCGAAACTTATTAGAAAAACAGGAGTAGATCAAAAATTGGGTAAATCTAAAATCAATTTATCAAAGTTTATTAGTAAGCTTGTTTACTTTTTAATAATGATATTTGTATTCATGCTGGCGCTTGAAAAGTTGGGAATGAATAATGTTTTAGACCCATTAAAAAATATGCTTAATAGCTTCACTGGCTTTTTACCTAATATTATTGGTGCTGGTTTGGTATGTTATATTGGGTATATGCTTGCCACAATTGTATCAGAACTGGTAGAGCTTTCAGGAGACTCTATACAAAAGCTTGTGCCGAAATTAAAATTACCAGAGCATATTGATTTTATAAAAATCATCAAAAAAGTAGTATTTATTTTCATTTTTATACCGCTTTTAATTTCTGCTTTTAATATTTTGAACATGGATTCTATTTCGGTGCCTGCAACTGATATGTTAAAAGACTTTTTCGCAGCAATACCTAAAGTAATTGTTGCTGCACTTATATTAATTTTATTTGCTATTGGTGGACGTTTCTTAAGTGAATTAGTGAAGGATTTGTTGAACAGTATGAATTTAAACACTGTTTTTAATAAGATTGGACTTGATAAGATTGCAGGAAATTCAAATATCGTAGCCATCATCAGTAATTTAGTGTACTTTTTCATTATGCTTTTTGGCTTAACAACAGCTGTAGCAAAATTAGATTTCGCTTACCTTTCTGAAATTTTATACACAGTTACTAACTATTCTGGTAAAATATTATTTGGTTTAGTAATATTAATGGTAGGAAACTGGTTGTCTGTAGTAGCTGCTAGTAGTTTTTCTAAAAAAGAATCTAATGCTTTTATTGGTTCAATTATTAGAATAGCCATTATCGCCATTTTCTTAGCTATAGGTTTAAGAGCTATGGGAATAGCAGATGACATTATTAATTTAGCGTTTGGTATTTCTTTAGGTACTGTAGCATTAACTATCATTTTATCATTTGGCTTAGGTGGTAGAGCAGCAGCAGGAAAGCAAATGGAAAAAATTCTAGATAAGTTTAATAAAAACTAATTTATAACTTTATATAATGAATAAAAACTGCTTAGTTATACTAAGCAGTTTTTTTGTTATGTAGCTGTTTTGGCCTCATACATTTTGGTATTTGGCTCTAATTAGTATTGCGCTATCTGCTAGAAATGAATAAAACCATACGTATTATACGTATCCAAAGAATTGTTTAACTTTTTTATTAAAGATAATTTAAATAAAAACTAATTTATTTCGCGCTATTGTTATTTTTGCAGCATGCCTAGAAGAAGAAATTCTAAACGAAAAATATTTGAAGCGCTAGAGGTTATAGATGCTGGTGCTAAGGGAAAAACTGTAGCTAAAGCACCTGATGGTAAAGTGGTGTTTTTATCTAATGCTGTTCCTGGTGATATTGTAGATGTACAAACCTTTAAAAAACGAAAAGCCTATTACGAGGGTAAGGCTACTAAATTCCATAAATTGTCCAATAAGCGCGTAACACCAGAGTGTGCATATTTTGGAACATGTGGTGGCTGTAAATGGCAAGACATGGGTTACGAGCATCAATTGTTTTATAAACAGAAAGAAGTTGTAAATAATTTAACCAGGATAGGACATCTAAATTTACCCGAAATTACCCCAATATTAGGTTCTAAAACGCAATACTTTTATCGTAATAAAATGGAATTTTCATTTAGCGATAGCCGATGGTTAACGCTAGAAGAAATACAGTCTGACGACGATTTAGGTGATAGAAATGCCTTAGGTTTTCATATTCCTGGAATGTGGGATAAAATTTTAGATATTGATAAATGCCACTTGCAAAGAGACCCTTCAAACGCTATTAGAAATGCTGTAAAACAATTTGCTATAGCGCATCAACTTGAGTTTTTTAATGCTAGAAACCAAACAGGGCTTTTAAGAACTATGATGATTCGCACTTCAAGTACTGGCGATATTATGGTATTAGTTCAATTTTTTAAAGAAAACACAGAAAAACGCGAACTACTTTTAGATTTTATAGCAGAAACATTTCCTGAAATCACATCACTACAATATGTTATTAACGGAAAAGGGAATGATACTATTTACGATCAAGATGTAATATTGTATAAAGGGCAAAATCATATTTTTGAAGAAATGGAAGGATTGCGATTTAAAATTAACGCGAAATCTTTTTACCAAACCAATTCTGAACAAGCATATGAATTGTACAAAATAACCAGAGATTTTGCTGATTTAAAAGGCGACGAATTAGTATATGATTTATATACAGGAACAGGAACAATTGCTCAGTTTGTTGCCAAAAACGCAAAAAAAGTTGTGGGTGTAGAGTCTGTTCCAGATGCTATTATAGCCGCGAAAGAAAATGCACAATTAAATAACATAAATAACGTTGAATTCTTTGTTGGTGATATGAAGCAGGTATTTAATACTGAATTTATAACCACACACGGGCAACCAGATGTTGTTATTACAGACCCACCAAGAGATGGTATGCATAAAGACGTTGTAGCGCAGTTGCTACATATTGCTGCTAAAAAAGTAGTTTATGTAAGTTGCAATAGCGCAACACAAGCAAGAGATTTAGCTTTAATGAGCGATATGTATAAGGTAACTAAGGTGCAGCCTGTAGATATGTTTCCACAAACGTTTCATGTAGAAAATGTGGTGCTATTAGAAAAAAAGTAAAATGTATTACGTTACATAATAGGTAGTATTTTATAAAAAAATGAGGTATTTTAAGTGGTATACATTATGTCTAATATTTGTGTTGGTAGCAACACAGGTAAGTTGTGAACGCGACGATTTGTGTCCTGCTTCCACACAAACTACAGCAAGATTAATTATTGATGCCTTTGATGTTTCTGCTCAAGACGAAAGTAAAAGTATTGTGCGTTTACGAGTAGAAGGTGTAGATGATAACGGTGAAGGCATAGGTGCTTTAGAAGGTTTTAATGCGCAAACTACCAGTAGGTTGGTGTTGCCTTTAAGAACAGACTCTAATGTTACAACATATAGATTACATCTTGATTATTCTGAAGATGAAGACGGTAATCCTAATGGCGGAAATCAAGATATAATTACCGTTACATATATAACTGAAGATGTGTTTATATCTAGAGCATGTGGTTTTTCAACCATTTATAACAATGTGCAAATAGAGGTAAATGCCGATGGAACAGATGATGACCTTTGGATACGCTCTATACGAACTGAAAACGATAACCAAATAGTAGAAAATGAAGCCGAAGCACATTTTACATTATTACATTAGTACGCTGCTACTGGTTTTGGTTTGTTCAGTTAACGTACAAGCACAAAATGAGGGCACTTCAAAAAAACGTCAAGATTCTACTGTGGTAAACATTAAATACGGATTGCGTTTTGGTGTAGATACAGGTAAATTGATACGCTCCTTTTTAGATGATGAATACACCGGTTTAGAGTTGGTTGCAGATTATCGTATTACCAAAAAATTATACCTAGCAGGCGAAATTGGTAACGAAGAGCGCATAAATGTCACAGATTTTTTAAATACCACTACAAAGGGTAGCTATTTTAAGGCTGGAATAGATTACAACCTGTACCAAAATTGGTTAGACATGGATAATATGGTTTTCTTCGGATCGCGTTTAGGGTTTAGCTCCTTTAACCATACCATAAATCAATATCAAGTTTATACTACCAATCAGTATTGGGCACCTCAAAATATTGTAGACGAGGGTATAGAAATAGACGGTTTAACTGCAATTTGGACAGAAATTATTATCGGTTTAAAAGCAGAATTATTTAACAATCTTTATTTTGGGCTAAATGCACAACTAAAAGTAAGGTTATCTGAAACGAAACCCGATAATTTTCAAAACATCTACATTCCTGGGTTTAACAAAACCTACGACAGTACACTTATTGGCGTGGGGTATGGCTATACCTTATCCTATAGGATTCCGCTTTATAAAAAGACTAAGGTAATTCCTGGTGTAGAGTAAATATATATTAACATACTTTATAACTAATATTTTTGTAAATAAATACGTATGAGTGCGTATTGTTTATTAATTATGTAAATTATAACTTTAATAAAAGTTAATAATTTATAATCATGCCATTCTATCCCTCACTAAAAATATACCCTTCTAATTCGATTAAACAAAAGAATAAAAAGAAACGCGTTGCCCAAAGAATTAAAAATCTTAAAGAAGCACTACAAGCACATTTTAAAGCCTCTTCTACGCAGGTAGACACAACTGAATCTGTTAGGATAGCAACTTGGAATTTAAGAGAATTTGGAGGATCAAAATATAAAGGGCGCGATTTTGAGTGCGTTTATTATATAGCTGAAATAATATCTCATTTTGATTTGGTAGCGTTGCAAGAAGTTAGAATTGATATGGATGATTATGATGATTTTGACAATCTTTTAAGGATTTTAGGCCCTAGCTGGACTTACATTGCTACCGACGTCACTGATGGAAGTGCAGGAAATAAAGAGCGCATGGTGTTTTTATATAACCGTAAAAAGGTTTTCTTTAAAAATATTGTTGGTGAACTTACCCTAAAAGAAGGTGGTAAAATAAAAGCACATTTTGGTGAACGCATAAAGTTAGAACAAGGTTTAAAATTGAAATTACCTAACAGTGTAAATCTTTCAGGTACTTATAGCGCGCGATTAAAAACATCAAACGGAACAAAGAAACTTGATGCTGATTTAGAAATTCCTTTGCCTGATAAAACACTCTTAGAACTCCCAGAGGGAACGTATTTAACTTTAGCCAAAAACTCCAGTGTTACTAGCCCAGGAAGGGGAAAAGCCAATGTAACCATACCTAACATAATTTCTGGCGACACGTATAGATTGCGATTTATGAATGACGTTTTTGATGATTCCTTGAGGCAATTTGCCAGAACACCTTTTTTAATATCGTTTCAAGCAGGATGGCTAAAACTTAATCTATGTACAGTACACATATATTATGGTGATAATAGCAAAAGAAAATTAGAACAACGCAGAAGCGAAATAGAAATGCTTACTAAAGCCTTGGCAAATAAGGCAAAGGCTGAATTTAAAGAAGATAAAGAAGCTTTTTTAGGGGTTTTAGGAGATTTTAATATTATTGGAAAAGGGCATCCTACTATGGAGGCATTAGAATCCAATGGCTTTTTAATTCCTGATGAAATTAAATCTATACCGGGAAGTAATGTAAAAAAAGATAAGGCTTACGACCAGATTGCCTTTTGGAATCCTAAAAGAAACACAGAATATGCTAAATTGGATATTAAAGGCGCTAACGTATTTGATTTTTTTGAGCATGTTTTTAAAACGGAAGATGAAGCAATCTATAGAAATGAAGACCGTAACGGGCTAAAAGCCAATACATCATATAATGATTGGCGCACTTACAAGATGTCTGACCATTTACCGATGTGGATAGAGTTAAGAACCGACTTTGGTAAAGAATATCTTGATAATGTTACGGGATGAGAAGCCAAAAAAATATGTAGTATGGTTATTAATTAATACGCTAATTATTAATGCGAAATCTCAATCAATTCAAGTGTTTTATATTACCAAATCAATAAAAGGGCGTCATTGCGAACGCAGTGAAGCAATCTTAGCAATGTAGTACTGAGTTAGTCTTTTTGTTGTTTGAGATTACTTAGGTCGTATCTTCTAAGTAAAGATGCTAGGGGCTTGGTGTTTTACTTCATATACTTACCCTTTTTACTACCTTCATACATTACATACTTTACCAAACGCGATTCAAGTTTAGCGTTAAACAGTTGTATTTTTCTTGAAGGGCGAAGGCCTACGTGTTTTAATGCATCTAAATTACTGGTAATAAACCATGCATCGGTGCCTGGGTAGTTTTGTTTTAGGGTATCGCCAATATCGGCATAAAATTTTTCCATATCTATATCTAAACGCTCGCCGTAAGGCGGGTTAAATACCATGTGTAGTTTTTCTTGTCCGCCTTTTTGGGTTTTAAAAAAGTCTTCGTGTTTTATGGTAATAAAATCGTCTAATTGTGCATTTGCTACATTTTCTTGGGCTTTACGTACTGCACTTGGTGCTTTATCGTATCCTATAATTTGGTGGTGGAAGTCGCGTGTTTTCTTTAAGAGCGATTCTTCTATTTTTTCAAATAACTCTACATCCCAATCTTGCCAACGCTCAAAAGCAAATTCTTTACGCATTAGGTTTGGCGGTATGTTACAGGCTATCATTGCTGCTTCGATGGGTATAGTGCCAGAACCGCACATGGGGTCCATAAAATCGGACTGTCCGTCCCAACCAGATAGCATTATTAAACCTGCGGCCAATACTTCGTTTATGGGCGCAATATTGGTGGCTAATTTATAACCACGTTTGTGCAGCGATTCGCCCGAGGCGTCTAATGATATGGTGCATTCTTTTCGGTCTATACGCACATTAATTTTTAAATCGGGAAATTTTAAATCGACATTGGGGCGCTGGCCTGTGTTTTCTCTAAAACGGTCTACTATAGCATCTTTGGTTTTTTGTGCGATAAAGAGCGAGTGTGAAAACAAATCGGAGTGTATTGTAGCATCAACCGCTAAGGCGCCTGTGGGTTTTAAATAGTTTTCCCAAGGCATTTTTTTAATTTGGTCGTATAGGTCGTTTTCATTTCGTACTCTAAAGGTTTTTATGGGTTTTAAAATTTTTATGGCGGTACGTAAGGCTAGGTTTGCTTTGTACATAAAGCCTTGGTCTCCTACAAATTCTACAACGCGCACGCCTTTTTTTACATGCATTGCCCCAAGTTGTGTGAGTTCTTTTTCTAATACCTCTTCAAAACCATATAAGGTTTTTGCTACCATATTGAAATTTTCGGCCATAGTTTTCGTCCAAATAAATTTAGTGGAATAAGATTGCAAAAATAGTGTAATTTTGCGGCAAATAAATGGCAATAGCAGATAATGGGTTAGGGATTGCAGTGGAAAGCCCACAGCGAGGCACGAGCGAGGACTTGTAACGTAAAGCCCGACCCCGCCATTAAAGCGGGGTAACCCCCAAATAAAACAAATGATAGACAATAGTACAAAATGGTTTGCATCGTGGTTTGATACGCGGTTTTACCATATTCTATACCGAGATAGAAACGCTACCGAAGCGCAGGTATTTATGGATAATTTAACGCAGTATTTAAATTTGCCTGAGGCTGGTACTATACTGGATTTGGCTTGTGGTAAAGGGCGACACTCTCGCTATTTAAATACCTTGGGTTATGATGTTACGGGTATAGATTTGAGCGAAAATAGCATTGCTTTTGCGAAACAGTTTGAGAATAACCGTTTGAAATTTGAGGTGCACGATATGTGCAAACCGTACCACAAAACGTTTGATGCTGTGTTTAATATGTTTACCAGTTTTGGTTATTTTGAGCATGATGAGGATAACTTAAACACCATTAAGGCGATTAAGGCTAATTTGAATGCTGCGGGTTTTGGTGTGATTGATTTTATGAATACGGAACGTGTTATTGCAAATTTAGTGCCTGAGGATAGTAAAACTGTAGATGGTATTACCTTTAACTTAAAGCGTTTTGTTAAAGATGGTTACATAGTTAAGGAAATAGCTTTTGAGGCTGATGGCGAAACGTATAATTTTGAGGAACGGGTAAAAGCCTTTACTTTAGCGGATTTTGAGGCGTTGTTTGCGGCTGCTGGTGTGCATTTACTTGATGTTTTTGGCGATTATAAATTAAGCCGATACCGTGCGGAAACTTCGGAGCGTTTGGTGATGATTTTTAAATAATATGTTGCTGTTTTATTTGGCATTGCGGGTAATACTGTTAATTACTAACTAGTTTTTTTGAATGAATACATTTCTTTTTCCTATTTACGCTGTTATTATTGGTGTGGTTATTGCAAAACTTACCAAAAATAAAACGACTTGGAATACAAAACTACTCTTATCGTTTAGTGGTGCTTTTTTATTAGCACTAACGCTTTTTGAGTTGTTACCAGAGGTTTACAGCCATTTGCAAGCAAAACTTACGGGTTTGCTTATTATGTGCGGTATTTTACTGCAAATTATACTAGAGTTATTTTCTAAAGGTGCAGAGCATGGGCACATGCATATTAATAAAAATGCTACTGCGTTTCCGTGGTTATTGTTTATAAGTTTATGTATTCATAGTTTTTTAGAGGGCTTTCCTATACACGAGCATAACGATATGTTATTTGGTGTTTTGGTGCATAAAATACCTATTGCTGCGTTGGTGAGTATGTTTTTGTTTAAATCTGCCTTTAGTAATACACAAATTGTACTGTTTTTAACCGTTTTTGCGGTAATGACGCCTTTGGGTGCTTTAATTTCTAATACTGCTAACATTGGCGAGCATTTGGCACATAGCATAAACGCCATAGTTATTGGTATATTTTTTCATATTTCTACCACTATTTTGTTTGAAAGTGGCGAAGGCCATAAGTTTAACTTAAGTAAATTTATAGCTATAATTTTGGGTGTTGGTATTGCTTATTTTATATAATAGTTTTTTGTTTTGTGAAAAGAGACATCTTAAAAATTGAAACTAAGTATGTTTATAAGATTCCCTTTTTTGAGGGAATGATAAAAGCGCATTTTTAATGTTTTCGAAAGAAGAATCTAGACAATTACGACAAGAATTTTGGACCAGTTTTGGAAAATCGTTTCCTAGAAAATGGATTTTATACAACACAAAACTTAAGGGCGTAAGTTTTAAATTTCATTTTGATACAAAAAAAGCATTGGTAGCTTTAGATATTGAAGATGATTTAGAACACCGCATAAACTACTGGGAAAAACTTACTGCTTTAAAAGCCATACTACTAGAAGATTATTTACCCGAAGCTATTTTTGAAGAGGCCTATATTTTGGAAAATGGTAAAGAAATTTCTAGGATTTATGTGCCTTTACCACAAAAGGTATCTATACATAATAAAAACACCTGGCAAGAGGCTATGGTGTTTTTTAATACGACTATGGATAAATTTGAGTCGTTTTTTGAAACCTACAAAGAGGTTATTGAAGGGTAAATTTGGTGCGGGTTTATTTGTATCAATATAGAATTGGTATAAACAAAAACAAACTAATTAAACCCCTGTTAAAATAAAGGTTTTAATTGGCAATAATCCGTATTTTTGCACGAGCTAAAAAAGTGCAAATTGTTATGTTAGATAAACTCGCTAAAATTCTCTTTTCTACACGACTTACTGCTATTTTATTCGTTGCATTTGCCGTTGCTATGGCTACAGGAACGTTTATGGATGCAGGACAAGATACTTCTCCCACACCTTACACCAGAACTTTAATTTACAACACGTGGTGGTTTGAGGCGATTATGGGTGTATTTGTTATAAATTTTGTTGGTAACATTTTTAGATACAGATTGTATAAAAAAGAAAAGTGGGCGACGTTTATATTGCATATTTCTTTCATTTTTATACTGTTAGGTGCGTTTATAACTCGTTATGTTGGTTACGAGGGCATGATGGCGATTCGCGAAGGCGCTACCGAAAATGCGTTTTTATCTCAAAAAACCTATGTAAGTGGTAGAATTTATGGTGATTATAAAATTAATGGGCAAACCCAAATGCGTACCATTGAAGAAGAAGTAGATTTCTCGCCACGTTTGGATAATGATTTTATAATTGAAACAGATTATGGCGGACAGCCCGTAACCATAGCGCTTGAAAAGTTTATTGCAGGCGCAGAAGAAGACATCATTCCTGACGAAAATGGCGAGTCGTACTTAAAATTGGTAGAAGCCGGTACAAACGGGCCTCATAATCACTTTTTAAAAGTTGGGCAAGTAGCCAGTATTCACAATATTCTATTTGCATTAAATAAACCAACTGATGGTGCTATTAATATTACTTTTGAAGGAGACTCTTTAAGTATAACATCTCCGTTTGAAGGCGAGTACATGACTATGGCAACAAGAGCCCAAGGAACGTTAGTGAAAGATAGTTTGCAGCCACTGTATTTACGTTCGCGTTACGTTATTGGCAATATGCAATTGGTATTCCCTAAACCCGTTGTAAAAGGTGTTTTTGATATTGTACAGAAATCTAAAATCCTTAAAAACGACGCAGACGGGTTGGTTTTAAAAGTAACTAGTAATGGCGAGACCAAGCGCGTTGGTGTTTTGGGCGGTAAGGGTTCAGACAGAAATTTTAAAGAACTTAAAGTTGGCGGTTTAGATATTGCATTAAAATACGGTTCTAAAGTACTAGAACTTCCGTTTGCATTAAAGTTGAATGATTTTGAGGCTGAAAAATATCCTGGTTCTGAAGTAAATGCGGCGTATTCTAGTGAAGTAACTGTTGTGGATGCTCAAGAAGGTGATTTTGATTATAAGATATTTATGAATAATATTTTAGACCATCGTGGGTATCGCTTTTTTCAAGCAAGTTTTGATCCAGATGAAAAAGGCACCATTCTTTCTGTAAATCATGATTATTGGGGCACTTTAATTACCTATATCGGTTACATTATGCTATACTTTGGTTTAATGGCAATTATGTTTAGTAAAGGTTCGCGTTTTACTGATTTGCAGGAATTCTTAAAGAAAGTAAAAGCTAAAAAAGAAGCTTTAATTACAATTGTTTTTTTATGTTTTGGTTTAGCAAGTTTTGCTCAAAACACACAGCATTCTGATGATGATGGCCATAACCATTCACAAGGTTTTGAAAAGCCTAATAAAGCACAAATCGATTCGGTATTACGAGAAAATATAACACCAAAAGACCATGCTGAGAAGTTTGGTAATTTGGTGATACAGGATATTAGTGGGCGAATGATGCCTGTAAATACGTATGCATCAGAGTTTTTGCGTAAGTTGAGTAAAAGTGATACGTATGAGGAGTTTGATGAAAACCAAGTGTTTTTATCTATACAAGAAAGTCCTAGATTGTGGTATAATGTGCCTATTATTTATTTGCGCCCAATGGAAACAGATTCTTTGCGTACTATAATTGGTGTTTCAAAAAAAGGAAAGCACTTTGCCTTGGTAGATTTTTTGAACGAGGATGGCTCATACAAACTATCACCATACTTAAATGATGCTTACAATACCACAGTGCCTAATGGCTATGAAAAAAAGTTGAGAGAAACGCACGAGCGTGTGTCGCTATTATCTAATACCATTGAAGGTTCTTCTTTAAAAATTTTCCCTATTCCTGGTGACGAAAATAACAAATGGATTTCTAATTACGAATATCGTTTAGAGCCTACAGTTATTAAAGATTCTTTATACAACAATTTTGTTAGAAACGGTTTTCCAACCTATTTGTATACGCTAAATGAAGCAAAACAGACTGGTGATTTTTCGCAAGCTGAAAAATTATTAGAAGCTTTCAAAAAAACACAAAGTAAGTACGGTGCTGAAGTAATGTTAAGTGACAAGAAAATAAAAACAGAAGTATTGTATAATGAATATGATATTTTTAAACGCTTATACAAATGGTTTATGTATGCTGGGGCGTTGATGTTTGTATTTTTGATTATTCAAATTTTTAAACCTAAAAGTCGCTTTGTAAACATTTTAGTAAACGTATTTAAGTTTATAATTATTGGCTTGTTTTTATTGCATACCGCTGGCTTAATTGTACGTTGGTATATTTCAGGACATGCACCTTGGAGTGATGCTTACGAGTCCATGATTTATGTAGCTTGGTCTACCATGTTATTTGGTTTAATTACTGGGATAAGTAGACCAAGCTCAAAACCTAAAGAGGGTTCACAAGTTGCATCAAAAAGTATTATTAACGCAAAATCATCAAACTTAACTATTGCAGCTGCTGCATTTGTAACCTCTATGATTTTAATGATTGCCCATTGGAATTGGATGGATCCTGCAATTGCAAACCTTCAACCTGTATTAAACAGTTACTGGTTAATGATTCATGTTGCAGTTATTGTGGGTAGTTACGGTCCGTTTGCGTTAGGTATGATTTTGGGCGTTGTAACTTTGTTTTTAATGGCATTTACAACTGATAAGAATAAGAAAATTATGGGGCTTAACATACAAGAGTTAACCATAATAAATGAGATGGCGCTAACCGTTGGTTTAGTGATGCTTACCATAGGTAATTTTCTTGGAGGTATGTGGGCTAACGAAAGTTGGGGACGCTATTGGGGGTGGGATCCTAAGGAAACTTGGGCGTTAATAAGTATTATGGTATATGCGTTTGTATTGCACATGCGCCTGGTTCCAGGATTACGCGGACGTTGGTTATATAACTTATTGTCTATTGTAGCGTTTGCCAGTATTTTAATGACGTATTTTGGCGTTAACTTTTACTTGGCAGGATTACATTCTTATGCGAGTGGCGACCAAATTATAAGCATTAAATTTATAGCTATTGCTTTTGCTTGTATTGCGGTACTTGGTGCTTTTGGGTATCGTGGTTATGCGAAATACTATAAGAAGTAACGT
>CALDUF010000072.1 GCA_937923515.1 uncultured Flavobacteriaceae bacterium | reverse complement strand
TCGCCAATGGGTCTGTTTTCTATCTTAGATTCCAACCACGAAATGATGTCTAGATACAAAAAGGCACGACTTTGGTAAGGATCGTTTTCAAACTCTTTTAGTTTTTTATGCAACTTTATAAATTCGCCCTTTACCTCGTTTGGATAAATGTCGCCCAAACCACGTAAAAATTTAATAAATTCCTTTTGTACCTCGTACAGGTCTTCCATTTTAATAAGGAACTTGTAGGTGCTTCGTATAAGCACATCTAAATTGTAATCTAAACCGGCTTCGTAATGCGCTACCAAGTTTAAAATTCGAGAAAAACAAAGCAAATCTTCGCGCATTTGTAGCGATTTATTGCTTATAATTTTATCGAGGTAATAGATGCATTTTCGGCTGTCGCCTGCTCCAAAATACATACTGGCTATTTTGTAGTAGAACACCATAATGTGATGCTCGTCTATACGATTATTATAGTTTTTAAGTGCTTCTAAAACGGCATGTACCAGCGGTAAACCTTCTATAAAACTACCTTCTATAAAGTGTAAATTAAATTTGTTATTGTAGATGTATAAAAACGCAAGTGCCTCGGTATTATCGTCTAGCGGAAAAGATTTTTCTTGAGTTACGCCTTCAAATTTTGATAAGGTGGCTTTAAACTTATCGTGCTGACGCAAATAAAATAATGATTCTAACAAGTAATGGTTACCTCTTAAAAAAAACACTGGATTTAGCACAATCATATCGGCATTATCGTAGAACAAATTAACCCATCGTGAGGCATATTTGTAACAGGACAAAAAATCTACAGTTAAAAAACTATACCATAATTTGGCTTTGTACAACCAAAGTTTTTCGCGAAAGCCTAATGTGTTTATATCGTATTTTGGGAGCCTATCGCGATAGTATTTATTAATAATTTGAAATTCTTCGTCGTTTTTTACATAGCCTCTTTTTAAAAACAACCCATAAAGTTGTAATGATAAATTAGAGAGTTTGCTGGCCAATACGTTTTGCAAGCTTAAATCTTTGGCTTGAATGGTAAGCTCGTCTGCACGATTGCTAATGCTGCGAGTAATGTACTGCGATTCTATTATTTTTTCGAGCTCTACAATTTCGTAAGCCACATTTTTTTCCTCGTTGGTAATGGCTAACGTTTTTGCTTTGTCTAGAATTTTTAAGCTTTGTTTGTAAAGGCCTTTGTGGTATAAAATGGTTGCAAAATCTAGCTGTTCTCTAATTTGTATACGAATATCTTGGTGCGACGGGTTTAGTCGTAAACTTATTAGTATTTGCTTGTATAAATGCGCCTTTAAATTTGATAATTGTTGCTTTTTTACAATGCCCTTTTTTAAAATAGCGGCCTCGTCGTACTGCTTTAACTTGTCCATGATATTAAAAAGCATTAAGAACTTAGAGTCTTCATTCACACCCAACCGCCCTACGTATAATTTAAACTGGCGCTTCTCTGATTTTGAGAGCGATTTTACCAAAACAAATAAATTATCTTTTTGCGCTTTTGTCATAGTCATAAAAACAGATTTAAAAATCTGATTATCAATTACTTAAACCACACTCGAATAAGTTAAACATCGTAAAAAAAACGAGATGGATAGTAGTATTTATTAAACCAAAATATAAATTCGTGTAACAATAAGAAAATATATTTTAATAAATGTCTGATAATCACGTTCAAATTTTTGATACTACCCTTCGCGACGGAGAGCAAGTTCCTGGTTGTAAGCTTAATACAGAGCAAAAACTAGTTATTGCAGAACAGCTTGATAAATTAGGGGTAGATATTATTGAGGCTGGGTTTCCCGTTTCAAGTCCTGGCGATTTCAAATCAGTCGAGGAAATATCTAAAATCGTAAAAAACGCAACTGTTTGCGGACTAACACGATCTGTAGAAAACGATATAAAAGTTGCTGCTGAAGCTTTAAAATATGCCAAAACTCCTAGAATTCATACAGGAATTGGCACTTCAGAATCTCATATAAAATTCAAATTTAAATCTACCCAAGACGCTATTATAGAACGTGCGGTGAAGGCTGTAAGTTATGCAAAATCTTTTGTTGAAGATGTAGAGTTTTATGCCGAAGATGCTGGTAGAACAGATAATGCATATTTAGCCAGAGTTTGCGAAGCTGTTATAAAAGCTGGGGCAACGGTTTTAAACATTCCAGATACTACGGGGTATTGTTTACCTAGCGAGTACGGTGCAAAAATTAAATACTTAAAAGAAAACGTAAAGGGTATTGATAAGGCTATTTTATCCTGCCATTGCCATAACGATTTAGGTTTGGCTACGGCAAACTCTATTGAAGGGGTTATTAACGGTGCACGCCAAATTGAGTGTACCATTAATGGTATTGGCGAGCGCGCAGGAAACACAGCGCTAGAGGAAGTTGTGATGATTTTAAAGCAACACCCGTACTTAGATTTAGACACTAGAATACAAACTGAAATGTTATACGGTGTAAGCCAATTGGTCTCTGACAATATGGGCATTTACACCCAACCAAATAAAGCCATTGTTGGCGCAAATGCCTTTGCACACAGCTCTGGAATTCACCAAGATGGTGTTATTAAAAATCGTGAAACTTACGAAATTATAGACCCAAAAGATGTTGGTGTTACCGAATCTGCAATTGTACTAACTGCCAGAAGTGGTAGAGCCGCATTAGCTTACCGCGCTAAAAATATTGGTTATGAGTTAACCAAGTTGCAATTGGATGAAATTTATACCAGCTTCTTGGATTTTGCAGATAAGAAAAAGGAAATTGATGATAACGATATTCACCACATTGTAGAAAACAGTAAGGTGTACAAAGATATTGTGACCTCTTAATCGAATAAATTTTAGTAGCAAATGCAGGCGTTTATCTTTACATTATCATTAAATTAAAGTATCGCAATGAAATTAGATATAGCTGTTTTACCAGGAGATGGTATAGGACCAGAAGTAACTGCCGAGGCAGTTAAGGTGCTAAAAGCTATTGGCTTAGTATTTGAGCACACGTTTAATTTTAAATACGCATTAATAGGTGCTGCTGCTATAGACAGCATAAACAATCCGCTTCCAGAAGACACCATATCGCTTTGCAAAACTACCGATGCTGTACTGTTTGGTGCCATTGGAGATACGGCTTACGATATGGATCCTGATGCTAAAATACGTCCAGAACAAGGCCTTTTAGGCATACGTAAAGCTTTAGGACTACACACCAATATTCGCCCAGTAATAGCTTACGACGATTTGTTAACCAAATCCTCGTTAAAAGTAAAACAAATAAAAGGCACCAACGTGCTTATTTACAGAGAACTTACTGGTGGTGTATATTTTGGCGAACGCCAATTAAGTGAAGATGGCAACACTGCATCCGATGTTTGCGAATACCACCGATTTGAAATAGAGCGTATTGCACATGCTGCTTTTAAAGCTGCACAATCTAGAAAACACAAACTTACGCTTGTTGATAAAGCTAATGTTTTAGAAACTTCGCGCTTATGGCGTCGTGTTATAAAAGAATTAGCAACACAATATCCTGATGTTGCCTTAAATTTTATGTATGTAGACCACGCGGCTGTAGAACTTATAAAAAACCCAAGACAGTTTGACGTTGTACTTACTGAAAATATGTTTGGCGATATTTTATCAGAAGAAGCAAGCGTAATAGTAGGTTCTATAGGCCTGTTGGCTTCTGCTTCCTTAGGCGATACGTATGCCATGTTCGAACCCATACACGGTGCATACCCAAATGCCAAAAATAAAGGTATTGCCAACCCAATTGCTTCTATTTTATCGGCAGCTATGTTGCTAGATCATTTTAATTTAGAAGACGAAGCTGCACTGGTTCGCGAAGCCGTAGACAAGTCGTTAAAACTACACATTACCACGCCAGATTTAAACACTAAATACGATAACATCACCACAAGTAAAGTGGGCGATTTTATTGAAGATTTTATAAACAATCCAGAAGAAACCAATTTAAACTTTACTAACATTCACTTAGGGCAATCCACAATTATTTAATGATTTGAGTTAGTCACCAATACAATTAAATATTACAAACTAAACTTTATGGAAACGTCCGGAAATTAAGAGCCCAAATCTAGGGCTCTTTTTCTTTTTATATTTGGGCGTTACCTACGCTCAAACCTACAAGGTTAAAAAAAACCTTGCAGGATCGCTACGGTCGGGCTATCCGCTGCAAGTCCTCGCACTTCCTGCGTCAGGCTGTGGGCTTTTCACTACTATCCCTAACGCGCCTGTTTGCTAGCATCGGGTAATATACCAGGAGTCGGTTTACTTTTGATACAATTTACCTTGGAAACTTCTCCCGAATCTTATCCAAACTCAAATTATGGATACTACCAACGTGCGTATGCTGTTTTGAAGTATCAGGAACATAGGTACCATCTTGCACTTGTCCACCAATTTTTTGGTACGCCTCTCTAAAACTCTGCCCTTCAACAACAAGTGTGTTAATATTATCCACAGTAAATAAATACTTGTACTTATCATCATGTATATCTACATCTTTAACAATAATTTGTTGAATAGAATAATTAAAAATATCTAAAATGTCTTTTAACTCTTCAAAAGCAGCAATCATATTTTCTTTTAATAACTGAAAATCTCTGTGATAACCGCTAGGTAAATTGTTGGTAATTAAAACCATTTCGGTTTGTAACGCTTGTATTTTGTTACACTTTCCGCGAATTAGCTCAAATACATCCGGATTCTTTTTATGTGGCATAATACTACTTCCCGTAGTTAACTCATCTGGGAACGAAATAAACCCAAAATTCTGACTCATGTACAAACAAGTATCCATTGCAAAACGCGCCAAAGTATTACTTAAACTTCCTAAAGCTGCTGCAATAGTACGCTCGTTTTTACCACGACCCATTTGTGCTGCTACCACATTGTATTTTAAGGTTGAAAAGCCCATTTCTTTGGTAGTTAATTCTCTATCAATTGGAAACGAACTACCGTAACCCGCCGCCGAACCTAAAGGGTTTTGATCTACCGTTTTTAAAGCTGCTTGTAATAAATACACATCATCAACCATCAATTCTGCATAGGCCGAAAACCATAACCCGAAGGACGATGGCATTGCTACTTGCAAATGCGTATATCCTGGTAATACCTTGTCTTTATACCTATCTGCTAAATCTAAAAGGGTATCAAAAAGTGTTTTTGTTTTGGTTTGTATTAGCTTTAAATTTTCTTTGTAGTACAAATGGCAAGCCACTAAAACTTGATCGTTTCTAGAACGTGCGGTATGTATCTTTTTACCAACCTCACCTAAAGATTTAGTGAGTTCAAACTCTATTTTAGAATGTACGTCTTCAAACTGTGCATCAATCTCAAAAGTACCTGCCTCAATTTGATCTTCTAGCACTTTTAAACCACCTAGTAAATCTACCAATTCTTCAACCGTAATAATACCAATACTTTGCAACATTTTAGCATGCGCTTTAGATGCTATAACGTCGTATTTTGCAATATGTATATCAATTTCGCGATCGTTTCCAACGGTAAAATTTTCTATTTTTTTATCTATTGATATGCCTTTATCCCAGAGTTTCATTCTAAAGTTTTTTTGTCATTCCCACGAAGGCGGGAATCTTTTACAGTATTTTTTCTTGTTTTAATGGATTCCCGCCTTCGCGAGAATAACAGAATTGCTAAACGATTACCCGCTCCAACAATTCAACATATATTTTTATACCTTCTTCAATTTCGTTTATATAAATAAATTCATTGGCCGAATGCGAACGTGTACTATCTCCTGGTCCTAATTTTAAACTCGGACAAGATAGTGCTGCTTGATCAGACAATGTTGGTGACCCATACGTATTTCTACCCATGGCAAC
>CALDUF010000071.1 GCA_937923515.1 uncultured Flavobacteriaceae bacterium | reverse complement strand
TCCGTTCAAAAATAATTCTACCTCATCGGTATTAGAATATACCCAAACAGGAATAACCGTTCCTTTTTTCATTCTTGGATGCGACCAATGTGGCAACATGTGTATCATAGGTTCAGTTGTCCATTGGCTTCTATAAAAATGAAATAAATCTTTTTTAAATCCAGCTACATCTAAAGCGCCACCCATAAATAAATTAAAAGGTAAACCACCATGTACCAAACCAGCTTCTCCATAATAATCGAAACCTGTCCATCTAAAATTTCCGCTATGCCAAGGATTATCTCTAACAATTTCCCAATATTTTCTTGCAGAAACTCTTACGGTTGCATTGTCATAAGACGAATTGAAGCTTTGTTTTCTATTACGCCAGTTTTTAGGATTAATGCCTTCGTAAAAGAAAATTTCTTTTTCTGTTAAATTTGGTAATTCGTAAGTTCCTGGCAATTCGTTATCGCGCCACCAAGTTTGCGTTCTGTAATACCCTCTAGTTTGCCAAGTATGAGGTGCTTCAGTTGAGATAAACGGTTTCTCTAACGTTTTACCTTCAATAAAGGATTTGGTTTCTGAACCACCGTTTACACCCTCAATATCCATATCTTCTGGATTTCCTGCTCCTGAAGTAAACAATCGTGTTGGATCTAAATTTCTTCCAAACTCCACTATTTCTGGGGCAATAGCACTATGTGTCTCGTTACCTAAACTCCAAACAAAAATACTGGCGTGATTTCTATCTCTTGTAATCCATTCTTTTACATCGCGCTTCCACCATTCGTTAAAGGCTTGTTTTCCATAATCTTGCGGAGCCTTTTTGTGCCAACCATCAAAAATTTCATCCATAACCAGTAACCCAATTTCATCACAGATATCGTAAAACATAGGTGGAGTTGGGTTGTGAGAAGGACGAATAGCATTGATGCCCATATCTTTTAGACTCTGTAATTTCCAACGTAATAAAGGTTTTGTCCAAGCTCCTCCAACTGGACCTCCTTCCCAATGTTCGCAAACGCCTTTTAGTTTTACATTTTCTCCATTTAGCCAAAAACCAGTATTGGTTTCCCATTTTACGGTTTTAAATCCGAACCTAGTTTCTATTTCATCAACAACTTTTTTACCATCTAAAATTTGAGTCACGGCCTTGTATAGTGTTGGACTTTCTGGACTCCATAATTGTGGATTATCTATTTCAAACTGATATGATGGATTTGTATTTTCTAGTTTTTCGCAAGCATTGGTTAATTCTTTCCCTTCAGGTGAAAAGAGTTTTACTTCATATTTCAACTTTTTAAGTTCGCCATTAATTGCAGCATCTACCACAACTTCAGCTTTATTTTTAGAGATAGAAGGTGTTTTTATAAAAACGCTATTGGGTTGAATGTGGGTTTTATTCACCTCAATTAATGTAACAGGTGCGTAAATGCCACATGGGTGATACCACCTTGCAGAAGGTTCTAAAGCATTATCTACTCTCACTGCAATAGTATTTTTTCCTTCTTTTAAGTATTTAGAAATATCGTATCTAAAACTAATATACCCGTAAGGTCTTTTTGCAATGTAATTGCCGTTTATCCAAACTTCACTATTCATATACACGCCATCAAAATTGATGTAAGTGATTTTAGATAGGCTTTCTTTTTTGATGCTGAAATATTTTCTGTACCAACCAATACCACCATCATGATAACCACCACCTTGACCTTGATCTCCGCCTTTACGCACGCCTTTTTCAAAAGACCAATCATGTGGAACGTTTAGGTTTTTCCAATTGGTATCATCAATACTTTCTTTTGAAAACGATGGATTGTCTTCTAAAATAAAATTCCAGCTGTTATTAAAATTGGTTTCAATTCTTTGACCGAATACCAAAGCGCATAGTAAAGAAAAAAAAAGAGTTATAAAACGTTTTTTCATGTCTGTTGTTTGTTCCGATGTTTATCAACAAACTTAGCTTTTAATAAGTAATGTTTAATCCTGTGGTGTCATGTTTAACTTTTAATTTCGACATAATATACTACAAGACACTACAGGTGACTTTTGGTAGTATCAAATTGTATATTTGTTTTAATTAAAATTTTATGTTATGAATTATTTAAAAAAGAAAACACTTTTTTTCTTCGTCTTTTTAATATCTGTAAGTACCATTTTATATACTTGCTCTAATGACGAAATACGAAAAGAATTAGAAGAAATGGTGGAAGTTCCAGACCCAGATCCAGATCCAGACCCAGAGACACCAGAAGAAATTGTAGTTGATCCTGATAAAGTTGTATCAATAAACACAGGAAGTACGGTTGGAGAATTTTATAATTTTTGGTCTACAAGACCTATGGTAAATCAATCTCGCTTTAATGCTGTTGGCTTTAGAAACTCTTTGAACTCAATTAAAGACTACGTAAAAAGCTACAATTTAGTAAGAACCATGGGTGGTAGAACTGATAATTTAAATGATTTCTACAAAGGCGTAGATGCCTCTGGTAATATTATTACTGATTTTAGTGAACTAATTACCACTATGAGAAATTTTAGAAGTACAGGATTTAAACCTAGAATTGTACTTAGTAAAGTGCCTTGGGAAATGGTTTCAGAGAAAATAGTTAATGATTTTGGAAATACAAGTCCACCAGACAATTATGACCATTGGAGACAATATGTGAATGCTTTTTTAACAACACTAGTTAATGAATTTGGTATTAATGAAGTTAAAACTTGGCGATTTAGAGTAAGCACAGAACCTAATTTTACACCAAACCACTGGAATGGCACTATGCAGGATTATTTTAGGCATTATGACATTACTGTTGATGAAGTTTTAAAGGTAATACCTGATGCTATTATTGGCCCTGGAAATATGCTTACTGAAGGCGCAGCTACTTATACAACTCAACTCATAGATCATTGCGCAACAGGAACTAATTATGCCACTGGTGCTATTGGTACTAAAATGGATTTTTTCAGCATTTCTTATTATGAAAAGATTGACCAAAATACTGTAGACCTAGTTGAAAAAATTGAACCCTATAGAAATAGTTTGAATAGTTACCCTCAATTTAGTAATATACCTCTGGACATACAGGAATTTGGAATGTTACGTGATGAAAATGCTGTAAGAGGGGTTAGTTTAACTGATGCTACAGAATTAGGTGCAAGTTGGTATGCAAGAGTTGCAGATTTAGCCTTTGAATATAGAATATCTGAAATCTACGATTGGGGGCAAGAAATAGAATCTAGCAATTTACCACAAGGAAGAAGAAATGTAAGTAAAATGTTTCAAATGGTTGAAAGTGGAACTAGATTACAAAGTATAGACAACCTTTCGCCTAACGTGCATGCTGGAATTATTCCTGTTATAAAAAATGGAAATATTTATCTATTAGTTTACAATCACAATACAACAAGAAACAGTACTAATACACGAACGTTTTTTCCAATATTAGAGGGTGGAGAAATAGCAGGAAGCACCTCTTGGAAAATGAATGAATGGACTGTTGATAAAGATCATGGCATTATAATGCACGAATTATATAAAGATATTAGAGCTGCAGGTGTGGGAGAAAAAACTAATGGAAGAATTTATGGAAACAGACCGTCTGATCGTTTTGAAGATGGCTGGAGAGATGTATTAAGTGCCAACTTATCTAAATACGAAGCAATAGCAGAATTGCCTAAAACGATTGTAGATAAGAGTATTATTACTAAAGATGATAAACTAACATTAGAAGTTAATCTTGAACCACATAGTGTTAAGCTTATTGAGTTAATACCGCAATAAACATAATATATTTTGAATTTAAAAACCCTTTATGTACTTAAGTATATAAAGGGTTTTTATGCTAAATAAGTATTAATTTAATAAATCATCACTTTTTAACACCAACCTTTACTGCGGTAGTAAAATTTTAAAGTATTGTTGAGAAAGAAAACTAAGTATTAGTAACTCCATCGGATGATGTATCGTCCATGGTCGAGAATTTTTTTGAAAATTCTACTGGCGTAAAGCCATATTTCTTTTTAAAACATTGACTGAAATATTTTGACCGTTTAAACCCTACCTTTTGGCTTACTTCTGACACACTAATTTTGTTTAATTCTAATAATTTAGCAGCATGATTCAGTCGTACTTCTTGTATAAATTCATTGGGTGTAGAATTTGTCCAAGCCTTTATTTTTGTAAATAATACAGAACGACTAACGCCTAATTCTTCACAAAACTGATTTACATTAAAATCTTGATTTGCTATATTATTTTCAACAACCTTAAATGCTTTTTCTAATAGTTGTTCATCTATAGAGGTAAGTGTAACATCAACAGGTTTAAAATTTGTATCTAATAATAACTTATCTTTTAGCCGTTCTTTAGCTTCTAAAAGGTTTTTTATTTTTAAAGCAAACTCCTTAATATCAAAAGGCTTACTAATATAATCGTCTGCTCCACTTTCTAATCCTTCAAACTTATAAACTAATGCTGTTCTTGATGTTAAGAGAATTACAGGAATATGACTTGTAGCCATTGTTGTTTTAATTTTAGAACATAATTCTGTTCCAACCATTTCGGGCATTATCACATCGCTTACTATCAAATCTGGCATGTGTTTAAGTGCTTTTTCAAAAGCTATTTTGCCATTTTCTGCTTGTATAACATTATAACTCACTTTTAATATCTCCTTGATAAAAGACCTAAGAAGCATATTATCTTCAACAACAAGAATAGTATGCTTTTTTTGCTCAAGCACTAGATCTTCAGAAATAGTAGTAGAAACAAGGTTTGTAGCATCTATTTGAGTTGCATATTGAGACACATCATCACTCATCTTAAAATCTTTTATGATAGCATCTTCAGTTATGTGCGCTCGCCCTAGTTTTAGTTTCACTGTAAATACCGCACCTTTAGGTTTTATGTTTTTAACTGTTAATTCTCCGTGATGTAACTTTACGATATTATTAGCTATAGATAAACCTATACCTGTACCTTTTTTATAATGTTGATTGGTATTATTTTGATTTGGAATTTCAAAAAAACGATCAAAAATCTTATTAATATACACATCTGGTATACCATTCCCAGAATCTTCAACATTAATCACCACTTCGTGTGCTTCTCTAAAAATAGTAACTCTAATAGTTTCACCTTTATTAGTGTGCTTAAATGCATTTGCTATTAAATTATAAAATACACGTTCTAATTTATACCTATCGTAATACACAAATATTTCTTCATGAGAGGTCTCAAACTCATATGTATAGTCTCCGTTCTTGGCATGTTCTGAGAATGATAAGAATATTTCTCGTAAAAACTTCACAATATTACCTTCAGCAGTTGCTAGTTGTAATTGGTTGCTTTCTAGTTTTCTAAAATCCATTAACCTATTTATAAGTCGCAGTAAGCGATTTGCACTACTTTCTATAACTTTAAGTTTTTTATAGGTTGAATTAGATCCAGAATAATTATCAAGAATGTTTTGTAATGGTCCAAGAATTAAAGTTAATGGTGTTCTAAATTCATGAGAAATATTGGTAAAAAACTGTAGTTTAGCTTTATTTAATGCGTCATTTTTTATTTTTTCTTCCTGCTCTAATACTAGTTTATGTTTTAGTCTTGATTTTGATTGCAACACCCACGAAATTCCATACAATGCTATAAAAGCTAAAATAAAATATAGTATGTATGCCCACCAAGTTCTCCAAGGTGCTGGATTTACAATAATGGTTACAGCTGTTACTTTTTTAGTTCTGGCAGCATCATAATAAGTGCCTTTTACTTCAAAAACATAAGTACCTGGTGTTTGTAAGGTAAAAAACGCTTCGGTGTTTTTTGTATACGTCCAAGTATCATCTAATCCTTTTAACCGGTATGCATATCTATTATTCTTAGAATTAAGATAAACTGGTAGCGCATACGATATTGAAAAATTTGAGTGCTTATAATCTAATTCTAAAACATCAGTATAATTTAAACTATTTGGTAATAAATCTTGGTTAACAGGAACAGATTCATTTTTAATTTTCAAATCTGATAATATAACCTTTGGAACGTATTTGGTTCTAGTAATTTTTTCAGAATTGAAAGTGGTAACACCGTTAAAATCTCCAAAATAAAATTCGTTTTGCCCAACAACAACCCCAGAATTAAATCGAAACTCATTACCTCTTACGATGCTATTTTGCTCATAAATAATTGATGTTCTTTTAATCGAATTATACCTTACTATACCCTTATCAGTACTTAACCATAAAATACCATCGCCTTCATCTAATATTTGATATACTGTTGAAATTCTATTCTTAACATCAACAAAAACTTTTTTAAAGTCGTTATTCTCAAATTTATACAATCCTCTTGTGGTTGTTCCAGCCCATAGCGTATTGTTAGAGTCTCTATAAACAGTTTTTATATTGAACGTTAAAAACCGATTTTTATCAAAAAATGTAGTGCATTTGTATGTACCATCTGCTTGTGGTTGCAACATATTAACGCCACCTAAACCTCCAGTTATTACAGTGCCATTAACATCAACGTGAATAGATTGCGCAATGTTTGTAGTTAATTCTGGTCTTTCAAAAATTTTAAAACTTTTGTTATGCTTATTGTATTTAAGTAAGCCTTTGCCGTAAGTACCAATCCATACATTTCCATGAGTATCGTGTTGCATACTGTGTACGCCAACATTTTCAGTATACATTATTAATTTTTTGGGCAAATAGCCATCCAACTTACGTTTAGTTTTTAGGTTATAAACGGCAAGTCCGTTATTTAATGTACCAATCCATAATAGATTTTTATCATCGTACATCATAGACTGAATGGATAAATTAAGCGTTTTGGAGTCGTTCTGTACTTTCAATAATTCATAAATCTCACCCTTATTATTCTTAATATTTACACTACCGCCCTCGGT
>CALDUF010000070.1 GCA_937923515.1 uncultured Flavobacteriaceae bacterium | reverse complement strand
CATTTCTTTAAGGGATTTAATTAATTAATACCTCAAATGTAGAAAACAAGACTACTTTAATTTTGCTTAAAATGTTAAAAAAATGTTAAAAACATTGATTTTTAAAATTTAAGCTGTGGGTTTACCGTAATCTTAAAAAATTATGCGAGTTATGTAGGTTTATTCATGCTATACTTGCGATTTGGTTGGTTAATTAATATGCTTTTTTAAAGTAATATTTCTTAGTTTTTCAGTATTTACACTTAAGTAAATACTTGTATAGCTGTCATTTAATAATGGTATTATTAATTCTGGCCATTCTATTACCATCCAATGTTCAGAATATAAATAATCTTCAATTCCAAAATTAAAAGCGTCTTCCAAATTATCTATTCGATATAAATCGAAGTGATATAGTAATCCGTCGCTTATTTCATATTCGTTAACTATCGAAAATGTTGGACTGCTAACTACATCTTTACTTCCTAATGCGTTTGCAATACTTTTAACGAGCGTGGTCTTGCCCACTCCCATATCGCCATGTAATACAATAATTTTTGAATCTACAGCTTCAATAATTTTTTTAGCTATAGTGTCAACGTCATCTAAACTATAGGTAATATCCAAATTTAATCATTAAATTTTATACAATAATACGGATAAATTTTCAAAAAAACCAACAAAAATTGCATTTCATCGATGTTTTTTGCGGTACAAAGATTTGTTATTTTGGATTGAATACAGCGAAAGGTATTATCATTTCTTCTAAAGAAACACCGCCATGTTGATAGGTATTTCTGTAATACCCCACATAATGATTATAGTTATTGGGATACGCAAAAAACAAATCGCTTTTTGCAAAAATAAAAGAACTACTCATGTTAATGGTTGGTAAATGTATAGATTTTGGGTCATCTGCCTGTAGTACATCTTTTTTATCAAACGTTAAACTTCTGCCTGTTTTATAGCGCAGGTTTAAGCTCGTATCTCTATCTCCAATTACCTTAGATGGATTTTTAACGTTAATCGTACCATGATCTGTAGTTAGTATCAATTTAAAGCCTAGTTGTTGTGCTTGTTGAATCATTTCTAAAAGTGGCGAATTTTTAAACCAACTTAAGGTTAAAGACCTATATGCTTTATCGTTTGATGCTAATTCTTTAACAACCTCCATCTCGGTTTTAGAGTGCGACAACATATCTACAAAATTGTAAACTACTACAGTCAAATCGTTTGATTTTAAGGATTTGAAGTTGTCAACCAGTTTTTTTCCATTCTTTAAATTAGTTATTTTGTGGTATTCATAATTTAAATGGCTGAGTCCTAATCGCTTTAGCTGTGTTTCTAAAAAATCTGCTTCATGTAAATTTTTACCACCTTCGTCTGTATCATTTTTCCAGTACTGTGGGTACAAGCGCTCCATTTCACTTGGCATTAATCCTGAAAATATAGCATTTCTAGCGTATTGGGTTGCCGTTGGTAGAATACTAAAAAAGGCACTTTCTTGTGCTTTCTTGTAATAATTATTAATGATGGGTTCAAACACCTTCCACTGGTCGTATCTTAAATTATCTACAACAATTAAAAGTGTTGGCTGTTCTTTTCCTAGTTCTGGAGCTATTTTTTCTTTAAAAAGCGTGTGCGACATTATAGGCGCATCATCAGTATCAAACCAATCGGGATAATTTTTATCTATAAATTTACCAAACTGTATATTAGCTTCAATTTTTTGCGATTCTAAAATTTCGAACATACCAGCATCTTCAATAGCTTCTAGTTGAATTTCCCAATAAATCAGTTTTTGATATAAATTCACCCAGTCTTCATAAGAGTTTACCATAGCCATATCTATCGCTATTTTTCTAAATTCTTGCTGATAGTTTGATGTTGTTTTTTCGGAAACCAACCTAGAGTGGTCTAAATTCTTTTTTAAACTCAGTAGTATTTGGTTAGGGTTTACAGGTTTTATCAAATAGTCGGCTATTTTATTACCAATAGCTTCTTCCATAATATACTCCTCTTCACTTTTGGTAATCATCACTACAGGTATGCTGTCTTTCTTTTCTTTTATCTCGTGTAATGTTTCTAAGCCTGTAAGTCCTGGCATGTTTTCGTCTAAAAAAACAATATCAAAATTTGTATCTTCAATAATATCAATAGCTTCAGTACCACTATTACAGGTAGTAACCTTATAATTTTTCTTTTCAAGAAATAAAATATGTGGTTTAAGTAAATCTATTTCGTCATCAACCCAAAGTATATTAATCATGCTGCTTTTATTTTATGCTAAGTGTCCTAAAGTTGGACATCATATATTTATATTTGTAATTACTAATGTAAAGATTAAAAAGTTTGAATAAACTTAAAATACTAAACGACCCAATTTACGGATTTATTACTATTCCAAATTCGTTAATTTTTGATCTTATTCAGCATAAATATTTTCAGCGTTTACGAAGAATCACTCAAATGGGAATGTCGCATTTGGTATATCCAGGAGCGCATCATACACGGTTTCATCATGCTATTGGTTGTGTGTATTTAATGCAAAAAGCGGTTAATGTGCTTCGTTATAAGGGGGTTACAATTTCTAAAGCAGAAGAGGAGGCCTTGTATATTGCTATTTTATTGCATGATATTGGTCACGGTCCGTTCTCTCATGCTATGGAACATAGTATTGTAAATGGCATATCGCACGAGCAAATTTCGCTATTATTTATGGAACGTTTAAACGAAGAATTTAACGGAAGTTTAACGCTTGCTATAAATATTTTTAAAGGTGAATACGAGCGGTCCTTTATGTGCGAGCTTATATCAAGTCAATTAGATATTGATAGGGCAGACTATTTAAAGCGCGATAGTTTTTATACAGGAGTTGCAGAGGGTAATGTAAATAGCGAGCGTTTAATTACCATGTTAAACGTTGTTGATGATAATTTGGTAGTTGAAGAAAAAGGGATTTACAGTGTAGAAAAATTTATTATTGCTCGCCGTTTTATGTATTGGCAGGTGTATTTACATAAAACAGGTTTAGTAGCAGAACAATTGCTAATGCTAGTGCTTTCTAGGGCAAAAGCGCTAACTGATGCAGGTATAAATTTACAAGCTAGTAACGCTTTAAAGTATTTTTTGAAAAATAATATAGCTATTGAGACGTTTACCAATGAAACGCTAGACATATTTTATGAGCTAGACGATTATGATATTGTAGCGGCAATGAAGCAATGGAAAAATCATGATGATTTTGTGCTTAGTAATTTGTGCCAAATGATCATTAACAGAACATTGCTAAAAATAAAAATTAAGAATAAGCCAATTAAATCTAAAGACTTAGACAAGCACATTGAAAAATTAAGAGTGCGCCATAATATTTCTGAAAGCGAAGCAAAATATTTTGTGTTTTCTGGTGAGATATATAATCAAGCATACCAAACAAAAAAACAAAATATTAATATTCTATATAAGTCAGGTAAAATTCAAGATATCGTAAAAGCATCCGATCATTTAAATTTAAAGGCGTTATCAAAACCAGTAACTAAATATTATATATGTTACCCTAAATAAAGTAGGCCGTTATTTTTAGATTTTTAAAATTGTTTACAACCGTAGAATATCTTAAAAAACAACAGGTTATAACTTTGGTGTATTTTTCCTATTTTTGCTCAAATCAAACTAACACAAACTAACACAAAACGTGTGAAATTCACAGCACAACAAATAGCAGATATTTTAGAAGGAGATATTGTTGGAGATGCAGAGGTTAAAGTATCAAAGCTTGCTAAAATTGAAGAAGGAGAACAAGGAGCGTTAACGTTCTTAGCAAATCCAAAATACACACCTCATATTTATTCTACTAAGGCCTCAATAACTATAGTAAATAAAACGTTTGAGCCAGAAGAAGACATCACAACTACCTTGATAAAGGTTGATGATGCTTACAAATCCTTTTCTAAATTACTAGAATATTACAATCAAGTAAAGCTTAATAAATTTGGTGTAGAACAGCCATCGTTTATAGCAACATCATCGTCTTACGGAGAAAACATATACGTTGGTGCCTTTTCATACATAGGCGAAAATGTTACAATTGGAGATAACGTAAAAATTTTTCCAAACGTTTACATAGGCGATAATGTTACTTTAGGTGATAATACTATTGTCTTTGCAGGTGCTAAGGTGTATTCAGAATGTGTTATTGGTAAGCATTGCGTTGTTAATTCTGGGGCGATAATTGGTGCAGATGGTTTTGGTTTTGCACCTAATGAAAAAGGAGAATACCAAAAAGTACCGCAAACAGGTAACGTAATTTTAGAAGATTTTGTGGATATAGGCGCAGCAACTACAATTGATAGAGCTACGTTGGGATCTACAATAATTAGACAGGGTGTAAAATTAGACAACCAAATTCAAATTGCGCACAATGTTGAAATAGGTAAAAACACCGTAATAGCTGCACAAACAGGTATAGCAGGTTCTACTAAAATTGGTGCAAACTGCCAAATAGGAGGGCAGGTTGGTATTGTTGGTCATATTGTAATTGGAGACAATGTAAAAATACAAGCACAATCAGGAATAGGTAGAAATGTAAAAGATAATGAAGTGTTACAAGGGTCGCCCGCTTTGGCTTACGGTGATTATAACAAATCTTACGTGCATTTTAAGAACTTGCCTAAAATCGTCAAAAAATTTAATGATATAGAAAAAAACTATGGCAATAGTTAATACAGAATTTAAACAAAAAACTATAAAAAGCGAAGTGTCTCTTACAGGAGTAGGATTGCACACAGGTAAAAATGTAACATTAACATTAAAACCAGCTGCGGCAAATTTTGGCTTAGCTTTTAAGCGTGTAGATTTAGAAGGTGCTCCAGTTATAGAGGCTGATGCTAACTATGTTACCAATACGCAACGTGGCACATGTTTAGAAAAAAATGGTGTGGTTATACAAACCTCAGAGCATGTTCTTGCTGCTTTGGTAGGTTTAGATGTTGATAACGTTATTGTTGAGCTTAATGCATCAGAACCTCCAATAATGGATGGGTCTTCAAAATTTTTCATTGAGGCTATTGAAAAAGCTGGTATTGTAGAGTTAGATGCCACAAGAGAAGAGTTTGTAGTTACTGATGTTATTTCATATACAGACGAAGAGAGCGGAAGCGAAATATTAGTAATGCCTGCAAAAGAGTATCAAATTACCACTATGGTAGATTTTGGTACGAAAGTATTAGGTACTCAAAATGCAACTTTAAATCAGATTTCTGATTTTAAAGACGAAATTTCCAATTCTAGAACATTTAGTTTTTTACACGAAATTGAAATGCTTTTAGAAAACGGGTTGATAAAAGGGGGCGATTTAAATAATGCTATTGTTTATGTTGACAAGCCTTTATCTCCAGAAACCATGGAAAAGCTTCGTGTGGCTTTTAATAAAGAAAATATTGCAGTAAAGCCCAATGGTATTCTAGATAACCTAACATTACATTACCCTAATGAAGCTGCCAGACACAAATTGCTAGATGTACTAGGTGATTTAGCATTGGTAGGCACAAGAATTAGAGGTAAAGTTATAGCGAATAAGCCAGGGCATTTTGTAAACACTCAGTTTGCAAAAAAACTGTCAAAAATTATAAAGAACGAAAGGCGTAATAACGTGCCTAATATAGATTTGAATCAAGTGCCTTTAATGGATGTGACTCAAATTATGGACATGCTACCGCACCGTCAGCCATTTTTATTACTAGATAAAGTATTTGAGTTGTCTGATAGCCATGTGGTGGGCATGAAAAATGTGACCATGAACGAGGAATATTTCAAAGGTCATTTTCCAGGAGCACCAGTAATGCCAGGGGTTTTAATTGTTGAAGCTATGGCGCAAACAGGTGGTATATTAGTATTAAGTACTGTGCCAGATCCTGAAAATTATTTAACGTTTTTTATGAAAATGGATAACGTTAAATTTAAACGAAAAGTAAGTCCTGGTGATACGTTAATTTTTAAATGTTCACTTATAACACCAATACGAAGAGGTATTTGCCACATGCAAGGCTATGCTTATGCAAACGGTAAGTTATGTGCCGAGGCTGAACTTATGGCACAAATTTCTAAAGTAAAATAAAACACACATGAATCAACCTTTAGCTTACGTACATCCAGGCGCCAAAATTGCAAAAAATGTAGTTATTGAGCCTTTTACAACAATTAATAATAATGTTGTGATTGGAGAAGGCACTTGGATAGGAAGTAATGTTACCATTATGGAAGGTGCACGTATTGGAAAAAATTGCAATATTTTTCCTGGCTCCGTAATATCAGCAGTTCCTCAAGATTTAAAGTATAATGATGAAGACACTACTGTAGAAATTGGTAATAATGTTACCATTAGAGAGTGTGTTACTATAAATCGTGGTACTGTAGATAGAATGAAAACGGTTATAGGCGATAATTGTTTAATTATGGCGTATTGCCACATTGCGCACGATTGTATTGTTGGCAGTAATTGTATTTTTTCTAATAACAGTACGCTTGCAGGACATATTAATGTTGGTGATTATGTAGTATTGGCAGGTATGACAGCTGTACATCAATTTGTTTCAGTAGGTAATCATGCCTTTGTAACTGGTGGGTCATTGGTTAGAAAAGACGTGCCGCCTTATGTTAAAGCCGCTCGCGAACCCTTATCCTATGTTGGTATCAACTCCGTTGGGTTACGCCGAAGAGGGTTTTCAACAGAAAAGATTAGAGAAATTCAAGACATTTATAGAATTTTATATCAAAAAAATTATAATAATACTCAGGCTTCTGAAATTATAGAAGCTGAAATGGAAGCTACCCCAGAACGTGATGAAGTATTACAATTCATAAAAAATTCTCATAGAGGTATTATGAAGGGGTATTTCAAATCAAATTAAAATAATAATACAGCATATATGGCAAGTACAAGTGATATTAGAAACGGTTTATGTATTAGATACAACAACGATATTTATAAAATCATAGAGTTTTTACATGTAAAACCGGGTAAAGGACCTGCGTTTGTAAGAACAAAACTTAAAAGTGTTACTAACGGAAAGGTTATCGATAACACGTTTTCTGCAGGGCATAAATTAGATGATGTACGTGTTGAAACACATAAATTTCAATATTTATATAATGATGGTGAATTTTATCATTTTATGAATGAAGCAGATTATACCCAAATTCGACTATTAGAGGCTGCGCTAGATAGACCAGATTTAATGAAAGAAGGCGAAATTGTTACTGTAATTATTAATTCTGAAGATAATGCGCCACTTTCTGTAGAGATGCCTGCAAGTGTTATTTTAGAAGTAACACATACTGAGCCAGGTGTAAAAGGTAACACAGCTACAAATGCTACCAAACCAGCTACGGTTGAAACTGGTGCAACCGTAAACGTACCTTTATTTATTAATGAAGGTGACAAAATAAAGGTTGAAACAGATAAAGGAACTTATAAAGAACGTGTAAAGGAATAATGAAACATATATTTAAATATGCTTTTATTATTGCACTGCTCTTTGAATTTACTAGTTGTATTGAAAAGCTAAAAGAAGCTGCTGAAAGTATAACGGCAAGCGCAAACCAACCAGAATCTGTATCTGCCAGCAATTTTTCTACAATTACTACTGATGGTCGTTTTGAGTTAAGTATTCCAAAGTATATGAAAAATATGCCTAGTCTTCATGACGAGGCGTCTTTAGAGTATGCAAATATTTATAAAGAAACCTACACCGTTGTAATAGAAGAAAACAAGGAAGATTTTATAGTTGGATTCAAAGAGTTTGGAGAATATGATGATGCACTTTCCCCAATAGAAAACTATACAAACGTTCAGAAAAAAATGTTTCGTGAGGTGATTGATGATATTAAATTTCAGGATTACGGTTTAATTGATATTAATAACTTACCAGCCCGCCAATTTAAAATGGAAGGTGTTATAGACGGATTAGATTTTTTCTATGTTGTTGGTTTTGTTGAAGGTGAACAAAATATTTATATGGTTATGAATTGGACGTTGAAAGACAGAAAATACAAATACGAGAACACTTTCGAGTACATTAACGCCTCATTTAAAGAATTGTAATACATGAAGTTTCACAAACCACACACATTAGCAGAAATAGCAAAATTAATTGATTGTGAGTTTGTTGGAGACGCCAATTTTCCTGTTTTGGGCATGAACGAAATTCATGTGGTAACTTCTGGAGACATCGTGTTTGTAGATCACCCAAAGTATTATGATAAAGCACTAGAGTCTGCTGCAACTATTGTTCTTATTAATAAAAAGGTAGATTGTCCTGAGGGTAAAGCACTATTAATTAGTGATGATCCATTTAGAGATTTTAATAAACTTACCGATATTTATAAGCCTTTTATAGCTTCAAAAACTTCTATTTCTAATACTGCTGTAATTGGTGCTAACACAACCATACAACCAAATTGTTTTATTGGCCATAATGTAACTATTGGTAATAATTGTATTATACACGCTAACGTAAGTATTTATGATGATAGCGTTATAGGTGACAATGTAACCATACACGCAGGCACTGTTTTAGGTGCAAATGCATTTTATTACAAGAAACGAGCGGATGGTTACGATAGATTAAAATCTGGCGGTCGTGTGGTTATTGAGAACAATGTAGATATTGGTGCTGCATGCACAATAGATAGAGGTGTAACAGCAGATACACGAATAGGCGAGGGCTCTAAACTTGATAATCAAATACAAATTGGGCATGATACCGTTTTGGGTAAACACTGCCTTATTGCATCACAAACGGGTATTGCAGGGTGTGTAGTTGTTGAAGATAATGTTACTATCTGGGGGCAAGTTGGTGTTAAAAGTGGTATAACCATTGCCAAAGGTACCGAGATTTTTGCACAATCTGGATTGGGACATTCAACAGATGAAAACAAAGCCTATTTTGGTTCCCCAGCCTTTGAAGCCAGAGAAAAATTTAAAGAAATGGCATATATCAAAAAAATTCCTGAAATATTGCAGCAACTTAAGAACCAAAAGAAACGTTAATATTTAAACTAAATTTAAATTATTGTATGGTTTTGCTTTAAATTTTACGGTTAATAAATTACTTTTGCTTCACTTTAAATAAAAACAAAAATTTATCACTTATGAGTGTTTTAGTAAATAAAGATTCAAAAATAATAGTACAAGGTTTTACTGGTAGTGAAGGTACGTTTCATGCTGAACAAATGATTGAGTATGGTACTAACATTGTTGGTGGCGTAACTCCAGGAAAAGGCGGTAAAACACATTTAGATAAACCTGTTTTTAACACGGTTCAAGAAGCTGTAGATAAAGTAGGAGCAGATACCACTATTATTTTTGTACCACCAGCGTTTGCTGCAGATGCCATTATGGAAGCTGCCGATGCTGGTATTAAAGTGATAATTACAATTACAGAAGGTATTCCTGTTGCAGATATGATTACTGCTTCAAACTACATAAAGGATAAGGGGTCAAGATTAATTGGTCCTAACTGCCCAGGTGTAATTACACCAGGCGAAGCAAAAGTTGGTATTATGCCAGGTTTTGTATTTAAGCAAGGTAAAGTAGGTATCGTTTCAAAATCAGGAACTTTAACTTATGAAGCTGCAGACCAAGTTGTAAAACAAGGTTTAGGTATTACTACAGCAATTGGTATTGGAGGCGATCCAATTATTGGCACCACAACAAAAGAAGCTGTTGAGTTATTAATTAACGATCCAGAAACCGAAGCTGTGGTAATGATTGGCGAAATTGGTGGGCAATTAGAAGCCGATGCTGCCAACTGGTATAAAGCTAGTGGAAGTAAAAAACCAATAGTAGGTTTTATTGCTGGTGAAACGGCTCCTGCTGGTAGAACAATGGGGCACGCTGG
>CALDUF010000069.1 GCA_937923515.1 uncultured Flavobacteriaceae bacterium | reverse complement strand
GAAGAAGAGCGAGAACTTACCATGATGCTTATGGTAGATATTTCGGGCTCTGAATTGTTTGGTACAGAACAGCAATTTAAAAACGAAGTTGTTACTGAAATTGCGGCAACTTTGGCATTTTCGGCAACACAAAATAACGATAAAATAGGCTTGATTTTATTTTCAGATCAAGTAGAATTATTTATTCCGCCTAAAAAAGGGCGTTCGCATGTATTACGCATTATTCGCGAACTTATAGAGTTTACCCCAGAAAGTAAACAGACCAATATTGCTGAAGCCTTAAAATTTTTGACCAATGTGATGAAGAAGAAAGCCATTGTATTTATGCTATCTGATTTTATTGCAGATGATTACGAGCGTACCATGAAGATAGTTTCTGGAAAACACGATGTTACAGGAATTAGAGTTTATGATAAGCGCGAGGAAAACATTCCAAATTTAGGCGTGGTACAAATGCAAGATGAAGAAACTGGCGAAATGTTATTGGTGAATACCACATCAAAAAAAGTAAGACAAAACTATGCGAAGTTTTATAAGACTAAAGTGGATTATTACAAAAACGCATTTTCGCGTTCTGGAGCAGGAACTATAGATTGTCGCGTAGACGAAAGTTACGTTAAAAAGTTATTAGGCTATTTTAAACGAAGAGGATAAAAAGAGTAACAATTTATGATTAACGATTTCAGATTTATGAATTTTGAAGTAAAAGGTAAAAGCAATTTAAAGGGATTGTTTTTGGCTTGTATGTTCTGCTTTATATCTGTTTTGTCTTATGCTCAAGTTACGTCTGCTATTGATGTGTCGTCCATCAAAATAGGAGAGCAAATTACGTATAACATTCAGGTAGATACAGATTCTACCAACTTAGTGGTATTTCCTGAAGGGCAAACATTTTCGCCTTTAGAAATGATAGAATCTTATGCCGTTGATACCACTAAAAACAAAGATAAATTCAGTTTAATAAAAAAATATGGCTTAACACAGTTTGATTCTGGTGCGTACACCATACCGCGTCAAAAAATAATTGTAGGCGACAAAACGTTTTTTACAGACTCGCTTAAGGTTGCCGTAAATACCATTGAAGTTGATACAACAAAACAAGGACTTTACGATATAAAACCAATTATTGAAGTAAAGAAACGCGGTAGCAATTGGTGGAAATATTTGCTTATTGCACTTTTAATAATAGGTGTAATTGCTGCAGCACTTTGGTGGTTTATTTGGAGACAAAAACCATTAACCGAAGCAGAAAAAATAGCATTACTACCACCTTATGACAGAGCTAAACTTGCGTTACAGAAGTTAGATGAAAGTCATTATTTAAAGCATGAGCAACTTAAAGATTACTACTCAGAGTTAACCTTAATTATTCGTAAATATTTAGATGAAAAGGTGTATGACCATGCTTTAGAAAGTACAACTGATGAATTGATAAGTAAGTTACGTTTATTAAAGGATGGCAATCAAATAGATTTAAGTACTGATACCATTAAGAATTTAGAAAGTATTTTAAGGCGTGCCGATTTAGTGAAGTTTGCAAAGTCTGCTCCTGATGTTGCATTAGCAGAATTAGATAGAAAAACAATTGCAGTTGAAATAGACCATGTAAAAGAAGTATTGCCTGAGCCTACCGAAGAAGAAAAACTATTGGATGAACAGTACCGTGAAGCACAAGAGCGCAAAAAGAAACGTAAAAAAATATGGTTAACCGTTGGGATAAGCGTATTCTTATTACTTGCAACCTTTACAGCGTTTTCAGTAAAATATGGTTTTAGTTATGTAAAAGATACCATTATTGGTCATGAAAGTAAAGAATTGCTTGAGGGCGATTGGGTAACTAGCGATTACGGTGTGCCACCAATTACTATTGCTACGCCAAAGGTTTTAAAACGTATTTCGGTTGAACTACCAGACGATATTAAAGCGCAACAAGAGGCTAATGTTTTTAATTATGGAAGTGTTCTAGAAGGGTTTTACATAAATGTTGTAAATCTTAGATTTAAAAACCCAAAAGTTAAAATAGATTTAGAAAAAAGTGCAGAGAAATGCATTACAGATTTAGAGAAACAGGGTATTGAAAACATACTAGTTAAACAAGATAAATTTACTACTCCTAATGGTGAAGAGGGTATAAAAATTCATGGAAGTGGAGATTTTCCTTCTCCGTTTTCTGAAACTAAAGTTAAGGGTAAATATGTGTTGTTGTTATTTACTAGTGAAAACGTGATGCAACAAGTTGTCATTACCTCAAAAGAAACAGACACATATGCTGATGCTATTGTAGAACGTATATTAAATTCTGTAGAACTTAAAACAGAAGTAGAAGAGTAATGCTAGAAGGAATAGAGTTTTTAAATAAAGAATTGTTTTGGCTGTTGTTATTACTTCCAGTGGCCTTGACGTGGTATATTTTTAAACACAAAAAGCAAACGGCCGAACTTAAAATATCGAGCTTAAAAGGTTTTAAGCTTACTAATTCTATACTGCCAAAATTAAAACACATCTTGTTTGCATTTAGGCTTTTGGCATTAGCATTACTAATTACCGCACTGGCAAGACCGCAATCTGTAGATGTGTCATCAAAAACCAAAACAACACGCGGTATTGATATTCTTATGGCAATTGACGTTTCGGCAAGTATGCTGGCAAAAGATTTAAAACCAAATAGGCTAGAAGCGCTTAAAGATGTTGCTTCCGAATTTATTAAAGGGCGCCCAAACGACCGTATTGGTTTAGTAGAATATGCGGGAGAAAGCTACACTAAAACGCCAATTACTAGCGACAAAGCTATTGTGTTACGCTCCTTAAAAAGCATAAAATATAATACAATTATAGAGGGCGGAACTGCTATTGGTATGGGTTTAGCAACTTCGGTAAACCGTTTAAAAGATAGTAAAGCCCAAAGTAAAGTTATTATTTTATTAACTGATGGTGTAAATAATTCTGGGTTTATAGATCCAAGAACTGCGAGCGAATTGGCTGTAGAATACGGTATAAAAACATATACCATTGGTTTAGGAACCAACGGTATGGCATTATCGCCAGTTGCTATAGATTCTAGAACGGGACGATTTCAATACGGACGCATACAGGTTGAAATTGATGAGGAATTATTAAAGGAAATTGCCAATGCTACTGGTGGAAAATATTTTAGAGCCACCAATAACGAGAAATTGGAAGACATATATAAAGAGATTAACAAATTAGAAAAAACAGAAATAGAGGAGTTTAAGTTTTACAATTACGAGGAAAAATACCGTCCGTTTTTATTGTTAGCAGGATTATTATTGCTTCTAGAGTTATTATTACGTTTTACTGTTTTTAGAAGTTTTGTGTAGCTTTAAATTTAGAGTTTTAATATTGGAATTTTAGAAAGATGTATCAAATAGATGAAAAAATATGGTTTTGGACGCTGGGAATTATCCCAGTAATCGTGCTGTGCTTTTTGGTGCTTCAATTTTGGAAGTATAAAACCCAGAAAAAATTTGCCGATAAGCGTTTGTTAAAACGTTTAAGTCCGGATGCATCATTTTTTAAATCGGCTTTAAAAATAGTACTATTGTGTTTGGCGTTTTTATGCTTATCGATTGCTTTGGTAAATCCTAAGATTGGTACAAAACTAGAAACTGTAAAGCGCGAAGGTGTAGATATTGTTTTTGCGGTAGATGTGTCTAAAAGTATGCTGGCAGAAGATATTGCACCAAACCGTTTAGAGAAAGCAAAACAGCTGGTAACACAAATTGTAAATAATTTAGCGAGCGACCGCGTTGGTATTATTGCCTATGCAGGAAAAGCGTTTCCGCAGTTGCCTATAACTACAGATTATGCATCGGCAAAAATGTTTTTGAACAACATGAATACCGATATGTTATCGTCTCAAGGTACGGCGATAAACGAGGCTATAAAGTTAGCCACTACTTATTTTGATGATGAAGAACAAACCAATAGGGTGCTTATAATTATTTCGGATGGAGAAGACCATAGTGAAGCTGCTATTGATGTTGCAGAACAGGCTAGTGAAGAAGGTATACGTATTTTTACCATTGGGGTTGGTGATGTTAAAGGTGGCCCAATACCATTAAAGCGAAATGGTGTTGTAGTAAGTTATAAAAAAGATAGCCAAGGTGAAACTGTAATTACCAAACTAAATGAAGATACCTTAAAGGGTATTGCACAAGAGGCTAATGGCGCTTACATAAATGGCAAAATAACGAATGACGTTGTAGAAAATATTAGGGAAATTTTAAACCAAATGGATAAAACCGAATTTGAGGCAAAACAGTTTGCCGATTTTAAAGACCAGTTTCAGTGGTTTTTGGGGTTTGGTATTTTCTTTTTGTTTTTAGATATTTTCTTATTAGAACGAAAAACAGCGTGGTTAAAAAAATTGAATTTGTTTAACGAAAACCTTTAGGTGTTGCGAGGGCGTAACTAGGTTTTGGCAAACACAAAGCGGTTTTTGAATAGACAAAGGCTTTGGCTGGTAGGCCCGCGTTAGGGATTGCAGTGGAAAGCCCACAGCGAAACTTAAGTGGAGCGAGGACTTGGAGCGTAAAGCCCGACCCGACAGGGTAACGCCCAAATTTATAGTTTTTTTAACGCAATAAAAATGACAGTTTTATAACTTAGAACATAGAAGTTTTTAAAATGAAAAATAGAGTGCTATTCTTATTATGTTGCATTTCGTTTCTTGGGTTTTCTCAAGAGGACGAAGCGCGTATGCTGGCTGAAAAACA
>CALDUF010000068.1 GCA_937923515.1 uncultured Flavobacteriaceae bacterium | reverse complement strand
GGAGATTTACCTTGCACTAATAATTCTGGAGAAGTTACTACACCTTGGTTAAATGATTCTGCTTTTACTGTAGATACTGAACCTGTAACATCTCTTTTAGCTACAGAAGCATATCCAATAAGAACAACTTCCTCTAAGCCAGCAGCATCCTCTTGTAACACAATGTTTAAATTAGTTTGGCCACCTACAACAATCTCTTGTGTAGCAAAACCTACATAAGAAATCACTAAAACTGGGTTTTCACCTTGTGGTTCTAAAGAAAAATTACCATCAAAGTCAGTTTGTGCACCATTAGTAGTACCTTTTTCTACAATATTTGCTCCAGGTAGTGGTACACCACCTAAATCTTTTACAGTACCATTAATAATAGTCTGTACTTCTTCTTGAATTGTAGTTGTTGGAACCTCACCAATTTTTTGTCTTTTAAACAATAGAACTTTACGATTGTCTATTTCAAAATCGGTATCTGTACCATTAAATAAATTGAATAAAATCTTATCGATAGTTTGTTTTCTGTAGTTAATAGAAACCATTCTATTTAAATCGATAACTTTCGTGTTGAATAAAAATTTGAATTCAGTCTCTAATTCAATTTTATCAATTACATCTGAAACCCTTACATTCTCCATCTTCAAAGTAATCTTTGTTGTTTGCGAATACGACGTATTTGCTTGTAAAGCGAATACCATTGCAAACAGAAAAAGAAAGGATAATTTCATTTTTAAGTCAAATTTTGGAATCCCAAGCGATAAAACGCTGAGATTAAATACTTTTTTCATAATTTTGTGGTGTTAGAAGTGTTTAATTTAATTTAATTGATCACGCTTGAATCGGGAAATGTTCCAGCATTTTCCGATTTTTTTTGCTCTTTTACCAAGAGAAGATCATTTACATTACGTAATTTTTCATGTCATTTATATATAGTTTTAGTTAATTACTACTTTGTTATTAATTATTTGGTATTGTATGTTATGTACCTTATTGAAATAATTTAAAACATCCTCTAAAGTTTCTTTCTTAACTTCAATAGTTGCATTAAACTTTTCATTAGATAACGACTTGTTATTGTTTATTATCGTAGTATTATACTGCCTTTCTAGACGTTTTACTATATTATCAAAAGGCTCGTTTCTAAACACAATATTACCGTCCATCCAAGAAGTATAGAGCGATGTATTTACTTTACTTGTATTTATAGTTTTCTGTTCTTTATCAAAACTACCTTTAAAACCAGGCTTTAAAAGCGTTGATGGCGTAGTGTTTACAGGCTGCCCACTTTCAGTCAAACCAACAGAACCTTCTATTAAAACCACATCGGTTTCTTGGTCTTCTGGGTATGCTATAACATTAAACTCTGTCCCTACCACCTGAATATCAAGTTCCTGAGCATTTACAACAAATGGATTGTTTTTATCTTTAGCCACATCAAAATAGGCTTCTCCTTTTAAAAATACCTGACGCTGCTTACCATCAATAAATTGTACTGGATATCTTAAAGAAGTTCCAGAATTAAGATATACTATTGTTTTATCAGAGAGTGTTATTTCAAACGTCTTACCGTAAGGTATTGTAATTGTATTGTAAACAAGAGTTTTGTTTTCAACTTCGTTAGTATACACAAGTTGTGTTCCTTTTTGCGTACCAACTACTTTACCTTTAGCATCTACCAACTGTGTTTGTCCGTCGGGAGAGATAATTTGCACATCTCCATTTTCTAATTGTAATGTTATTGCTTCTTCTGAAGGCGTTATTAATGGTTCTACAGTATTATTTAAAAAACTAGCTTGAAAAAAGTAACCTATTCCTAAAAAAACAACAGCTACCGCAGCATATTTTAATATCGATTTTTGTTGAAGACGATAAAGAACGCTTTTTTCCTTTCTAATCTCTCTAAGTAATCGTTCTTTTATTTCTTTAGAGTCTGGGGTGTTCATTCCAAGTGTTATTACGTAATGGGTTTTTATTAAATCCCTAAAAAGTTTTTCATTCAATGGGTTTTGCACCCAAACATTAAGCATATCTAACTCTTCTTTATTAGCAGAATTATTTAAAAACTTTATAAGATATTTTTGTATTTCAGAGTTAGGCATTCACAAATGTCATTTTATATAATACAAAGCAGATTTACTATACCCCTAAAAAAAATTAGCTTTTTTTATAAAATTCTCATTTTTAAGCTATTTTTTTTTAATTCATAATAAATTAGTACGTTTGAAAATCATAATTTGTTAATACATGGATTTCTCAGATAACGCGGTTTTAATTGAGTCTTTAAAAAAAGGTAAGGAAGAAGCCTATATGTATTTATTAGATAAATATCATAGAAAGCTTTATGCTTATGCCATATCGTTAATAGATAATCATGCTCAAGCTCAAGACATTGTACAGAACGTACTTATAAAACCTGGCAATCTCGAAAATCATTAAACAGCAAATACTCAATTCAAAGTTTTCTATATAAATCTATCTACAATGAATTTGTAAACACCTATAAGAAAGATAAAGCAACAATGATTTTGCAAATGAAATATTATGAGTTTCTATATGAAGAGGTTGAAAAAACAGATGAAAAAAACTTAGAAAAACTAGTTAATTTAATAAATAAAGAGATAGATAAATTACCTCCTAAATGCAAACAAATTTTTTCTTTGAGTAAAAAAGAAGGTCTTACCAATGTAGAGATATCAGAATATCTAAATATTTCTATTAAAACCGTAGAAGTACAAATAACCATAGCTTATAATAAACTTAGGGATAAACTAGGAGACAAGCTCGAGCTTTTACTTCTTATGTTTTTTCCTAGTAAACAAAACCTTAGCGCCTTATAAATTTGGTAAATTCCACATAGATTTTATAGTGTGGTTTGGAATAAATGATATATACTACGAATACTTACATGAAAAAGAAAAGCCCTTTGAAGTATCAAAGGGCTTTTTTAGTAGCGGGAACTGGACTCGAACCAGTGACCTTCGGGTTATGAGCCCGACGAGCTACCTACTGCTCTATCCCGCGATGTAATGCTGAAATAATTTACTTAGCTACTTTCTAAATACTTTGAAGATTAGCTTTCGGTTCATAATGCCGACCAAATTATTTCGGACTGCAAATATACAATCCTTTTTAGGTTTCTACAAGAATAAAATTATAAAATATTATTGCTCTATACTATCTACCTGAAATGCAATTAATTCTGTATCCATAAATTCAGAAGTAACTTGAATGGGGTTACAGCACACTTCACAATCTTCAACATAAGACTGTTTTGAAACAGAACTATCTAGTAACATAGAAATGTTTTCCCAACAGTAAGGGCACGTAAAATAATGTTCAACCATACCATAAAAATAAAAAAAGATACACAATTGTGTATCTTTTTTAAACATTAACTAATTTATAAAATTACTCTGTAAAATTATTCTTTTTCAATATCCATTACAGCTGTAGCATTTGCTCCAGATTCTATTAACATTAAAGTAGGTGGGTTTTTACCAGATACACTAATATATTCTTTATTCAATTTATTATCGCTAACCATTATAGTATTTAATTTGGTTAAGTTAATAAACTCTATCGGTACATCACCAGTAAAGCTATTTGTTGATAATAATAGTTCTTCCAATTCTGTTAATTGTGCCATCTCTACTGGAATTTCACCATCCATTTTATTATCCATTACACTAAATTTCTTTAACTTTTTTAATGCTTGAATTTCAGTTGGTATGCTTCCAGTTATGTAGTTACTTCCTATTAAAAGCTCTTCTAAGTTTGTTAACTCCATTAATGATAATGGAATATCACCAGATAACATGTTACTATATAATTTTAAAGATTTTAAATTCTTAAGGTTTCCTAAAGCTGATGGTATTTCACCTTCAAATTTATTCATAAATAATTCTAAGGTTTCTAAGTTTTGTAGTTCAGCTAAAAACTCTGGAACGTTACCTGTTAAACCGTTAAAGCCTAAGTTTAATTTCTTTAATGCTTGTAGGTTTACAATTTCTGAAGGTAATTCTCCTTTTAAATTGTTAAATGGTAAATTAATTTCAACAACTTGGTTGTTATCAATTTTAACACCATACCACGTATCAATAGCAGCTGATGTATCCCAAGTAGAATTCCACTCGGCGCCGTTTGTGCTATCATACAATGCTATTAATGCCTCTTTTTCGCTGTTGGAAATATTTGCAAAAGCTGCAAATGATATTAAAAAAGCTAAAACTGTGTATTTTAAATTTTTCATTTTTAGGTTGATTTAGGACTAATTTCTTAAACGAAAGTAGTATTAAATCGGTCTAAAAACTATTTTTATCGACAAAATACATTAAATTTTAACATTTACAGGTGTTATATATCGATATTTAGTAATTCACCACTTAATCTTAACACTTCCAACTCAGCAACTTTAGCTTGATATTTTGCTTGGTTTTTACTCAATTCGGCATTTAATAGGTTAAGTTGTGCTTGCCTAAATTCTATTGAGGTGGTTTGCCCTAGCTTAAATTTCTCTTCAGTTCGGTCAAAATTATTTTGTGAGGTTACTATGTTATTTTCTTGCACGCGATAAATAGTTAACTTGTTTTGATAATCATCCCAAGCATTATTAAAATTTCGCTCAATATCTATTTTAAGTTGTTCTTGTTGTAGTTTTTGATTTTCAAGCGTAATTTGTGCATTTTTCACTCTGGTTATTGTTGCCCCACCATCAAATAAATTCCATGTTAAGTTTAAACCACCCGATATACCCGAATTTGTATTTTGAATTACAAATGCCAAGGGACTATTATTTGTAGATTCGTTCCAACCATACGATCCTACTAAACCTATGGTTGGTAACAATTGTGCTTTATTTGTTTTGATATTAAATTTACTGATACCAATACTCTTTTCAGCTTGACGTAAGATGACATTATTGGCCTTTGTTTTTTCTAACAACTCATCCTTGTTCAATTGAATTAAAAATTCAATATCCTTATCAATATCATAATTACTAGGCAATGTATTTCCTAAAACCACATTTAAGTCGCGCTTTGTGAGTTTTAGTTGTTGCTTATTATTGATTAAAGTGATACTATCGTTATTAATATCTACTTCTGCATTTAAAACATCTAGTTTTGTATTCTGCCCATAATCAAATTGATATTTTGATCTTGTTAAGCGCTCTTTACTTATAGCAATGGCTTGTTCTAGTATTGCTTTATTATCAGATAACTGTGCTACACTGTAATAAATTGTAAATAACTGTAACAACGTATTTTCAATAGTTTGTCTCGCTTCTAATTCAGATAATTGGTATTGCTCTTTAAGTCGTTTATAATTGTACAAGCGGCCTAAACCGTCAAACAAAGTATAATTTAAATTTATTGATGCGTTGTATCTGCGAGTTTCAGCACCTTCAGCGGTTCTCACATCGCCATTTGCAAGTTGCCCCTCAGCATCTTGTCTATCTATAGAGGCACCAGCATTTCCTGTTAGGCTTGGCAAATAGCCAGAATTTAAGAGGCCCTTATTATTTTGAGCTACTTCAATAGTGTTTTTTGCAATTTTTATACCATAGTTGTGCTCTAAAGCTAGTGCCATAGCTTTTTCTGTTGTTAATAACTCTTGAGCATTGGCATGAATGTATGGAATAAAACAAAATAATATGATATAAATTTTACTATGCATTACGCTAATATTTTTTAAGCAGAAACTATATTTCATCTGTCGCTACATCGTTATGCTTTAAAAGCATCTGTTCTTCTTGTCGCTTTTCATAAGCCCTAGCTTTCACAACACGTTCTACCTCTTCTTTGGTTACTGGCTTATTGGTCCATAACCATTTGGCTGTAGTTTTTACACTATTGCTAAATGCTAAAAAAATAGGTAAAACTATTAGTGTTAAAACTGTGGCAAACCCAATACCATAAGCTATGGATACCGCCATAGGTATTAAAAACTGTGCTTGCCTGCTTTCTTCAAAAATTAATGGTGCTAAGCCTGCCACTGTTGTTATAGACGTTAGAAAAATAGCTCTGAAACGTGCGCGACCTGCTTCGTAAAGGGCTTTATCGAACGGCAAACCTTGTTCTAAATTACTATTGAATTTGCCAATAAGCACCAAACCGTCGTTTACCATAATACCAATTAAGGCAATGATACCCAATAGCGATAAAATATTTACTGGAAAATCATGAATCCAATGTCCCCAAGCTACTGCTGGCAAACTAAACGGAATAAGCAACAAGAGTAATAACGGTTGGCTGTAACTTCTAAACGTAAATGCAATTACAATGTAAATAAGTGCTAAAACTGTTAACCCTACAGGTGTTAAAGAATTCATTAATTTTATCCGTTCCCTATTTTGCCCCTCGTAAGACGGTGAAACTGTTGGGTATTTTGATAGTATTTCTGGCATAATATCATCTTTAATTTCTGCCATAATATCTGTTGCACTTGTTTTTTTAGGATTTTTTATGTCTGCTGAGACTTGTATTTCGCGTCGTCCTTCTAAGTGATTAATTGCTACATCGCCTCGCGCAATGCTATAACTTGCTATTTCTTTAAGTGGTACACGTTGCCCGTTTGGTGCAACAATGCGCATATTATCTAAGTTTTTGATTGATGATCGTCCTTCTTTATTGTAGCGTACCCACACTCTAATTTCGTCTTGACCACGTTGAAAACGCTGTACTTGTGCTCCAAAAAAAGCAGATCGCACTTGCGTCATAACCGTTCTTAAATCTAAGCCCAAAGCAAAGGCACTTTCATTTAGTGCTAATCGTATTTCTTTAATACCAGCAGGATCGTTATCAGTAACATCTTTTAGTAAAATATTGTTTTCTAAATTTTGTTTTAATTCTGCCTTAACAGCTTTTAATTCTGCAATATCATTGCCTAATAGAGATACTGATACTGGACTACCGCCAAAGTTACCACCGCTACCATACACTAAACTTTCTACACCAAATACAGGACCAACGCTTTCTCTTATGCGGTTGGTTACTAAACCAGACGTTATAGCATTAGGGCGCTCTTCACCAGGTAATAAATTAATAGCTAAAGATGCTGTAGAAGACCCTGGCCCGATATTTCGAATCATATTTTCTACTAAATACGTATCGCTATCTGCACCAATATATTCGTCATTTATTTCTTTGGTAACTTCTTTTGCTTTTTCTTCAATAAATGAAATAATACTGTCTGTAATTTTTTCATTTGTTCCTTTAGGCATATTTAGTGTAATGCTCACTCTATCACTCGCAATTTGCGGAAAAAAAGCACCTCTAATAATACCGCCCATAAAACTAGCCCTGGTTAGAATAAAGAATACAATAAAAAAGGAAAAGGTTAAAAATTTATGATTAAGTGCAAATTTTAAAACTGGGCTATACAATTTATCGCGCAACCATACCATAATATTATCGCCTAGTGTGTTTATGTATCTAAGCTTAGAAAACCCCTTTTGAAACACACCAGCTAAACCTTGCTTAGGTGTATTATTTTGCTTTCTAAGTGCTTTGGAGTGTGCTAAATGTGCAGGTAAAATAATAAGAGCTTCTACTAATGATACAACCAAAGTTAATATTACAACTACAGATACTTCTCCAAAAAACTCGCCTATTCTACCATCTAAAAATAAAAAAATACCAAAAGCCAAAATGGTAGTTAAAATGGCAGAAATGATTGCTGGCAACACCTCCATAACACCATCAACAGCAGCTTGCTCTGGAGTTTTTCCTTTTTCATACTGTTGGTATATGTTTTCGGCTATTACGATACCATCATCTACAAGAATACCAATAACTATAATCATCCCAAATAGCGAAAGCACATTAATGGTAACATTAAAATACCCTGCAAACATAAACATACCAAGAAAGGCAACGGGCAAACCAAAAGCTACCCAAAACGCTAATCGGGTGTTTAAAAACAATGATAAAAACACCAGTACCAAAAGCATCCCTACAATGGCATTTTCAGCAAGCAGTGCTTTTCTTTGTACTAATGTTATAGATAAGTCTCTTACAACATCAAGTTGTATGTTATCGTATTTTTGATTGAACTCAGCTATGTATGCTTTTGTTTTTTCTGAAGACGAAATTAAATCTTCGGTATTTGTACTTGTAATTGTTACGTTAATGGATAAATTGCCATCAAAATAACTAGCGTTTGGTGTTTCTGAAAATTGATCTCTAACTGTGGCAACGTCTTTTAAACTGATAATTCTACCAGAAGCATCTGCTTTAACTATTAAATTTGATAACGCATCAGCGTAATAAGAACGTGAATTTGCCCTAATAAGATACTCGTCTGCATTGGTTTTAATAGTACCACCTGTAGTAATTAGGCTAGACGCATTTACAGCTTGCGCAACCTCAGCAAATGATAAATTATAAGCCAGTAAATTTGCCTCACTAATCGCAATTTCAATTTCTTCTTCTGGATACCCAGAAATTGAAACTTGAGAAATACCTTCAATACCTCTCAAATCGTTTTCAACTTGCCTACCAATTTGTTTTAAAGTAACTAGCGGCACATTTTCTCCACTAATTGCAAACGTTATTGTGGGCCTTAAAGCCTCTTGTTTTGCAACTATTAATGGTTCCATACCAACAGGAAACGACGGCACACGATCTACAGCATTTTTAACTTCTAAAAGCATAAAATCTACGTCTTTTCCCTTCTCTATTTCAACAGTAATACTACCACTATTTTCTCTAGAAGTAGACGTAACACGTTCTACACCATTTAGCCCTTTAAGATTGTCTTCAATTTTAAGAACAATACCTTCTTCTATCTCTTGAGGAGATGCCCCAGGATAGGTTACATTAATACTTATAATTTTTGAATCTACTAAAGGAAAAAATGAAGATTTGAGTTTTAGCGCACCAACAGCTCCAAACACAAAAAAGGCAATTACAACTACATTAACGGCTACACTATGCTTTATAAAATAAGCAATTAATTTTCTCATAGCTTATTTTACGTTTTTTGATTTGGCTACAGATGCCTTAGATTTAGATTCAAACGGTTTTACCAGCATACCAGCGTAAGCACCAGGTATTGGTTTTGACACAATTACAGTACCATCTGGAATATTTTTTAACACTACTTTAGAATCTGAAAAATAAACAGGTTTAGCGTCTACCAAATCTAATATACTATCCCTTACAACAAATACCTGCTCACTATCTAAAAATAAATTCCTGCTAATTTCTATGGCATTTTCCTCTTGTTTTGCATTTAAGTTGGCTTCTAAATACATGCCTTCTTTTAGGCTTTTATCTTTTACTTCTATAAAAGCAGTAATGGTTTGTGTAGCAGCATCTATGCTACCATTTACGCGAGACACTGTTCCTGTATAGTTTTCTGTTTTATCTATAGTATTCAGCGCTACTGTTTCGCCTACTTTTAAAAGGTTTGCATAACTTTTACTTAGCGCAACTTCCATTTCGTAAACTGATGGATCTATGAATTCCCCCAATTTTTGTCCGTTGCGAATTAAGGACCCCTCGGTGACTAAGGCATCAATTAATATCCCTGAAAACGGCGCTTGTATGGCATATTTGGATAAGCGTTGTTCTTGATTTTTTACATTGTAGTAGTTGGAAACTATACCTCTTCCTGTAATAAAATAATTCTCTTTATCTGATGTTATTTCGGGAAGTTTTGGCGTTGTTTTACTAAGATCAAAACTTTTAAGATACTGTTGCCATTTAGGATAGATTTCAGGAAAATCTAATCTTAAATCAGGCATTATTGCAGCTATTGCATTATACAGATTACTTTTTGCAGATTGTACGCTTGCGTAAAACTCAGAACCATCAATTGTAATTAATATTTCGCCTTTGGCATACTTTTGTCCCGCTCTAAATAATTTTCTGTTGGTTTTAAAAATACCTTGAACTTCAGAGAACAACTCTATTCTACGCTTCGCAACTAAATTTCCGTTAGCAGGAATTACTATTTGTACTGTACCATTGTTAACAGTATCTGTAAAAACAGTTTTAACAACTTTTTCAATTACAGGACGTTTCTTTTTTTTATTATTTGCAATTTTATTTCCTATGAAAATCGCTGAAACAATAGCAATTACGCCAATAAAGAAAAGAATAATATTCCGCATAAAATGATGGTTATAGAGTTTCTGACTTACGGTTTGAAACGTAAAACAGCATTATCATGCAAAAATATTTAAATAAGTACCAGTAGCAGTTAAAAAAAACTTAAAAGAGTTAAGACTAGCTTATGTCAAGGTTTCTAATTCGTATTGTATATGTTCCCAATCTGCCATTAATTTTTGAAGCTTGGTTTTTTTCTCTTGATAGGTATCAAAAAAGCTTTTATCGGCAACGGTTGCGTCATAATTAGTTTCTAGAGCAACGTCATCAACTTTTATAGACTTTTCTAACTCACTTATTTTAGATTCGATATTACTTAGTTTATTATTTAGAGATTTTAGCTTTTTTTGCTCTTGGTAAGACTGTTGTTTTTTTTCTTTTGGCTGTTCTTTAACCACCGTACGTTTTTCTACTTCACGTAAATTCTCAACTTGTCGTTGCTCTAAATAATAATCAATATCACCTAAGTATTCCTTTATTTTACGATCCTTAAACTCATACACTAAATTGGTTAAACCCTGTAAAAAATCTCTATCATGCGACACTAATAACAGCGTGCCTTCAAAACGTTTTAATGCTTCTTTAAGTACATTTTTAGATTTTATATCAAGGTGGTTTGTAGGCTCATCCATAATTAGCACATTAAATGGCTGCAACATTAATTTTGCCAATGCCAAACGGTTACGTTCGCCACCTGAAAGTACTTTTACATATTTTTCTACTTCATCTCCTCTAAATAAAAACGACCCCAAAATATCTCGTACTTTACTGCGATTACTCTCGTTTGCCGCATCTATCATAGTATCTAAAACCGTTTTATTCCCATCTAAATACTCTGCTTGATTTTGAGCAAAATAGCCTATTTGCACGTTGTGTCCTAGTTTTAAATGCCCATTGTACTTAATATCGCCTACTATAATTTTTGCTAAGGTGGATTTACCTTGTCCGTTTTGCCCAACAAAAGCTGTTTTGCTGTCGCGCTCAATCAATAAATCAATTGCTTGTAATACTTGGTTATCTCCATAGTTTTTAGAAATATCTTCGGCTTCTACCACAACTTTTCCTGGAGTAATAGACACTGGAAAATTAAGCGTCATTACACTATTATCATCTTCATCAACTTCAATACGGTCTATCTTATCTAATTTCTTAATAAGCGATTGCGCCATAGTTGCTTTTGATGCCTTTGCTCTAAATTTTTCAATAAGTTTCTCGGTATGTTCTATTTGTTTTTGTTGATTTTTTTGAGACGCCAATTGTTGCGCTTTCAATTCATTTCTAAGCACTAAATATTTGGTATAGGGCTTTGGGTAATCGTAAATACGCCCTAAAGAAATTTCTATAGTTCTATTGGTAACATTATCTAAAAACATTTTATCGTGCGATACTATTACAACTGCTCCAGAATAGTTTTTTAAAAACCCTTCTAACCAAATGATAGACTCTATATCTAAGTGGTTTGTAGGCTCATCTAAAAGTAAAATATCATTATCTTGAAGTAGTAGTTTTGCTAACTCAATTCGCATACGCCAACCTCCAGAAAACGTATCGGTAAGGCTATCAAAATCTTCTCTTTTAAAACCTAAACCTTGTAAAATTTTCTCGGTATTACCTTGGTAATTATAACCACCAACAATCTCATATTGGTGTTGCAAATCGTTAATATCAATCATCAATTGGTTATACCCTTCACTTTCATAATCGGTACGTTCAGCAAGTTGGGTATTGATATCTTCCATTTTGGCTTCTAAATCCTTTATTTCAGTGAAAGCTTCGTATGCTTCTTCTAAAACTGTTCTACCCAAAACAAAATCTATATCCTGCTTTAAAAAACCAATTTTTAATGTTTTATCTGCTGCTATTTGTCCAGAGTCTGGCTCAATTTCTCTAGATAGTATTTTGAGCATGGTAGATTTACCTGCTCCGTTTTTTCCAATTAACCCAATACGGTCGCCATTTCCTAGCTTAAATGTGATTTCTTCAAAAAGATATTCTCCTTGAAATGAAATAGATAGATTATGTATATTAAGCATATTATTATGTGACTTAGGTTACAGTATTTTGAAACTATAAATTTACCTTTGTGGTATATTCTTAGTTTTTTTAAGATTATTAATTTAAATGACATCGCCTTAATAGCGACACACTCATGTTTTAATTACGCGAGCAAAAATACACTAAAATAAATGTTTAAAAAAGGATCAAAAATTTATAGTATGTTAACGGGATGTTGCCCAAAATGTCACCAAGAATCTATGTATCGTACCAAAAACGCCTATAATCTTTCTGAAACATTAAAGGTGAATGAACGCTGCTCGCACTGTAATACGAAATACCGTATTGAACCGTCGTTTTTCTTTGGTGCCATGTATGTAAGTTACGCTGTTGGTGTTGCTTTTGGTGTAGCCGCATTTGTTATTAGCTACCTCATATTCGAAACTAGTTTAACAACTACTTTTATTGCCATAATTGGCACACTAATGGTATTTATGCCAATAATAATGCGACTTTCGCGAAATATTTGGATAAATATGTTTATGAGTTACGACGCTTCTTTAGCAGATAGTAAGAAGTAGTATTACTTTACCCGTTCCAAACTAATTTCACTATCTAAAGGCATATTCATATCAATATGTTCAAATAATTGTTTTGCCACGTATGGCCCAATCATAACACCTCGTGTACCCAATCCATTAAGTAAATACATGTTTTTATGCGCTTTATGCCTGCCCACTAAAGGCCTTCTATCTTTTACCGTTGGACGAATACCCGACACATGTTTTACGATTTTAAACGGACAAGAAATTAAGCTATTTAAGCCCTCTAGAAGTTTTGTTTCTGCCTTTTTAGTGGTATCGTGAGATAAATCGTGCAACTCATAAGTAGCACCAACAGTATACAAATCGTTTCCTAAAGGAATAATAAAAACAGGGCCTTTTAGCACAAAATCTATATTTAATTCTGGAGCAGAAATAGTTAATACTTCGCCTTTTGTTGGGCTTAAAGGTAAATCTTTGAAAAACGGATTCTTTGTAACACCAAAACCTTCAGAACATACAATATGCTTTCCGCTAAGGTTATTGTAAGTTACACCATTGTCGTTTAATTTTAGTGCCTCGTAGTTGAACGATTCTTCTTTTAACAGGTTTAGACTAACTAAAAAGGTTTTGTAGGCAGATATAAGCTTATTTGTGTCTACTCTACCAGTTTGTAATACTTCTCCAAATCCATAAGGCGCTTTTACTGCTTTATTCTTGTTTTCAATAATAGTAGTAGATAAATACGGTGCTAATTTTGGTTTGTCTGAAGCTGCAAACCAATTGTTCTGTTCTTCTATCGAAGCAAATTTCCTGTAAACAGGAATCTTTTCATCTATTGTTATATTTAGTAGTGCTTCTAGATTCTTATAATGCTGAAGCGCCAAATGCAGTTGGGTGTTACTTTTCCAAACAGCAGTAAACCGTTTTAAAATAACTGGATTGTATAACCCACCAGCAACTACCGACGATTTTTGAGAACTATCATCAAATACAACAAATGTTTTATTATGGCTTCGCAATTGTTCACAAAAGCTAATACCCGCTAAACCCAATCCAACAATAATATAATCTACTTGCATGGTGCGAAGATAAAGAAATGGAGTGCTGCCTTTATAGTAATACCAAAAAAAACGCCCACTTAAAAAGCAGGCGTTGTATTGTATCTTTTGAATTTAAATTAGTAGGTCCACATATCTAATTCAAAATCTCTAATTTTTGTTTTTATACGATCGGATTCTAGCAACTGCATTAGCGCATTATCCGTAATGTATTCATTAACTTTTCTATCACCTTGCACATTTTCTTCTTTATAAATATAACCTTGAAAACGTCTGGCATTTAGTAAATGATCGAATGAGTGTGGCATTGCGCTGTTTGCATTATTAAATGCTTTTGCTTCATGCAAAACTTCTCTTGCGTGTGGAAAAAACACCCAAAATAATGGCACCAAATCAGGATTTTCGTCATCAATAAAGTTAACATCAGGTGCTACAGGAGCAATTCCTATAAGTCTATACTTCATTTCAGAGTGGCGTTTATCAAAATACCACAATCCTTTTACACGATATTCTACAATTTCTGCTGATGATATTTCGCGAACGTTAATGTATTCATCAGATAGTGATTCGCCTGCATTTAATTGTTCAATACCATATTCTGTAGTATCTACAAATTTTAATGCCGCTTCAATATCCTTTAACGTACGTTTTGTTGTAAAATAAGAATCATCATAAATGTGCTTTATCTTTCCGTTTTTAATATTTTTCATTAAAACATCATACAACGAACGTCTGTTACTACCAATATTATTGGTATCTATAGGATAGTACAATGGGAAGTTTGCACGCTCATCAAGCCTTATGCGTTCCCAAACCATTTTAGAGAATAAAATATCTCTATCGTCAACGTAGCCATACTCTAAAGGCTCGTCGTTATCTATGGCTTTTTGCTCTTCTGTTTTTACCCCAATTTCGTCAGGGTCGTTGGCATTTAGTAATCCATGCTGCGCATAAATACTAGATGCTGCAAAAACAGTTACTATAGTTAATAAAACACTTTTAAAATTCATCTTATTCATCATTTTATGGTAATAGGCTAACGTAAGTGTTAGCCTATTATTTTAATTTGTAAGCTCAACAAATATTGGTGATACCTTTTTAAGAATAACACTTACGCCACTTGCTTTTGCTTGAATATCAAATATTTGAACACCAGAACCACGTTTTGCTTTACGTAAAGCACTTTTAGCTCTGTCGTTTAATTTATTACCTCTAACCTCAATAGTAGGTTGTCCTGGTACTTTAAATTTAAAGCCGCTAACTCTAAGTGGTAATTCAAAATCAAAATCATCAAACTTAGCGCCAATGGTTGACTTTTCTAAACTTTGACGTTGCATTTTAACTGCACCATCTTCACCTCTTACCGTTCCTGTTGGCTTTGGTAAATCTTTAATTCTAAATTTAGCATTATCGCTAACTTTACCACCATCAGGAAGTGTACCTGTTACATTAATAGTAACTTCTCTTCCTTTTATGCTTGTAGCGTCCATAACATATCTGCTACCACCTGCTCTGTTTAAACCTTGAGCACTAGCACTAACTTTATTATCAGGAATACCAGCAAATGAAATCGTCATAGGGTTTTTAACACCTCTATATACTACATTCATTTTATCTGCTGAAATAGTAGCTGAATTTGGTTTAGCAACGGTAGCGAAAGATGATTTTACAGGAACTTCAATTTCCTCACCACCTTCACCAAAGATTAATTTACCTTCGATTTTGTGCTCACCAACACCGCCAGTACCAATTTTTAATTTTACTTTACCATCTTCAATAGTGTACTGCTTGTCAGAAAGCTTTCTACCATCTAAAGTTAATTCTACTCTTTTTGGTTTTGTAGAAGCATCTTTACGCCCTAATACAATTTGTCCATCAAACTGCTCACCATTAAAGTATGCAGATTTTGAAGTTTCCATTAAAGTAGTATAATTTGTCATAGATACTTGACTAGCAAGCTCGCCTTCTAACATTTTAGATAATATCTGAGATTCAGTTGTCTTAATATCAGATTGCAATTGTGTCATTTTAGTTAAAGATGCCACTAAAGGAAAGCCTTTATAGTGGTAATCTAACCAATCTACTTTAACACCATCTCTGTTTTTAACAGGTTCTGTATTAAATTTAGCATTAACTTCCTTAATTACAGGAGCCATTGCTGGATCGTCTCCTAAAACTTTTGCAACACCTTCTCTGAAGGTTTTCATGTGGTTTAAAAACGCTTGACCTTCTTCTTTAATTTTATCGCCTTTAAAAAAGTTTTGATCTAAATAATCGCCTTTATCCATAACCTCATAATCTGTAGGATCATCTATTTTAGCCGTCATGTTTCCTTTTAATTCTTTTAAGTATGAACTAAAATCATGAGCTAACTTATCTATTTGATCTGCTTTTTGCTTTAGAGGTTTAAATTTATCAGGTGCATCCGCAGCCTTTTGTTCTAAACTAGCAACAAAGCTATTATTTCTAGCTTCAGCAGCCTCGTTAGACTCTACAAGCTTTTCGTTCATTAATCCGAAGGCTGATAATACTTCTTTCGACATATTTAAAGCTAGCATCGCTATAAATATTAAATACATCAAGTTTATCATCTTCTGTCTTGGGGTTTCTTTTCCTCCTGCCATGTTTAATTAGGTTTTGTGGTTATTAAAATTTGGGTAACCCCTAATTATTTGTTCATTGCAGATAACATACCTCCATAAACGCCATTTAATGACGATAAGTTAGACGCTAAAGATGCCATTTGCTCTTTTAATTTTGCAGCATTTTCTACAGACTCTTCGTTAATTGAAGCTTGCTTGTTAACGCTTTCTAACTGTACTTTATATAAGCTATTTAATGATTCCATTTGTGCTGCTGCTAATGATAATTCTTCTCCATATTTTTGCGTAGCTTGAATAGAATCTACAGTTGGTGAAATACCTTTTGCTGCACCTTCAAAGTTTTTAATGCTTTCGCCTAAGCTTGCCATTAATTCTCCATCAATTTTAGCTTCTTTTAATAATTCATCTAGCTTTTGAGATAACACACCTTTGGGATTTTGTGTTTCTCTTGCAGCTGCTTGTCCACCAGCTAATTCTGGGTATACTAAAGACCAATCTACTTCTTCTTCTACTGGTTCGAATGCTGATAATGCAAATATGATTGCTTCTGTTACAAGACCTATAGTTAACATTACGTTTCCTGTTAAAGGACCTATTTCAAAATGAATGATTTTAAAGAGTGCTCCAACAATTACAATTGCTGCTCCAAGGCCATAGGCCATGTTCATAAATTTTTTACTTGCTTTTGACTTTGCCATAATTTCGGTTTTTAATTTTAAGTAGTCAACTACTTAAGTAGGTTAAATTAATTATTATTACTGATTTGATTTGATAGGCTTTATTTCCCGTTCTTAGTTACGTTTGTCCCCATGTAATCTTGAACGGTTCTGAAACCTATATAACTTCTTGCAGAATCTGCATATTCGTAATCTCTTGAACTTACTTGCAAAAAGTAAGCCACATCTTTCCAAGAACCACCTCTAATTACCTTACGTTTATTAGCAGGATCGTTTACACTTGGGTTTATAGTTGATGAATACTCATAAGACGCAGGGTCGTATGATGCATTTACCCACTCTGAAACATTACCAGCCATATTATATAAGTTATAATCATTTGGCTCAAAAGATTTTGCTTCTACTGTATACAACGCTTGGTCTGCAGCATAATCGCCACGCACAGGCTTAAAGTTTGCCATAAAGCAACCTCTATCACTTTTAGTATAAGGTCCACCCCATGGATAAGTAGCTGCTTGAAGGCCACCTCTAGCGGCATATTCCCACTCTGCTTCTGATGGTAATCTAAATCTATTCACCATAGCTGCACCTTTTTTACTTTTTTGGTATGTATTCTTGTTAATAGTTCTCCACTCACAAAAGGCTTTTGCTTGTTTCCAAGTAACACCAACTACAGGGTAGTCGCCGTAAGCTTCGTGCCAAAAATAATCGTTGTGCATAGGCTCGTTATAAGAATATTGGAAATCTCTAATCCATACCGTAGTATCAGGATATATTTCAACTTCTTCTTTCTTAATTACTTTACTACGACTGATTCCTCTATTTTTTGCAGCTTCTTGAATGTCCATGTAACTGAACTGGAATTTAAATTTCTTTACATCCCACGTGCGCTGTCCGTTGTAAGATTCTTCTATAGGTAAATACATTGTATCCATTACCTCAGCATAATACTCATCTAAATATTCTGAAGTATCAAAAACTAAATCTACATCTTTATTAATTTTTCTGCCTTCATATCCTGTTGGTCCTAATCCTGTATAGTTTTCATACATATACTTTTCGTAAACCGACATGTTATCAGGATCTGCATCTTTAAATGCATATTCTCCAATGGTACCTGCATCTGTTGGGGTTAACCCAACATCATCAGCAAGTTTAGCAAGTTCCATTCTAAGAACAGAATCTCTAACCCAATGTACAAATTGACGGTACTCACTGTTTGTTATCTCAGTAGCATCCATATAGAAGGCTCTTACTGTAACAGTTTTTCCAGGTGCATCACTAACACCTGCAAGGTCATCATCGGCCTTACCCATTATAAATGCACCACCAGGAACTAGCTCCATACCATAAGGCTTTTCTGGATGCCAATTTTTCCCTTTAACTCCTACTAGTTCTCCTCTATCTTTAGAGCCACAACTAGCAAGTAAAGTTAATACTGCGGTTAATAAAATAAACTTCTTCATAATCATAGAAACTCGAGGTTAATTATTATAGCTTCATCTTTGAGAGCGTAAACATATTTATATATTTTCGAAAAAACAACTTTTTATCTAAAAAAATAACATTTCATCGTAAAAATTTGGCATTTCACCGATTAAATCAACATTTTGACTATGTTTTGTCCATCACACTGAATTCTTCTGAAATGCTTTAAACCAGCGGTTTGGCACTTTATCATTGCACGCGTCTAGGTAATCTTGATGCGTGCATGGTAATAACGTGTGTCTTTTTAATTTATTATTCACTTCAGCTAAAAAAGGAATCTCAACCCACCAACGTCCTGTTTTATTACTTTTATAAAACACTAACTCGTGAGATTCTACCAAAGTATAGAATTTTTGGTAGCTCCTTTCATCTGAAAAATCGTCATCCTTTACCCTGCAATTTACACCTTCAATAAAATACCATATAATTTGAGCGATGAGCATTGATGATATTTCGTCGTCATTAGAGGCTTTATATTCGTAAATACCAAACGAACTTACTTTATTACTTATACCAGCATATCTAGATATGGCACAAATGGCAGTACCGTCCAATCCGTTTGGAGAAAACTTTTGTTTTAAACTTACCTCTGCACCTTTAACCGATTTTAAATCTAAACTTACAATATTAGCATCTCTTAAAACTGGCTCTACAATAGTAATATCATTATTAACTTCACCCAACCTATACGATTCAAAATACAGGCGCTCCATTAAATCTATTTCTTCTTGTGCATTAAAATAGGTTTGGTATCCTATATTAGAGTAGTTGAATAAATTATAAGGTTCGTCTAATATAATTTTACCAACATAACTATTGTTCTTTATAGGTTTAGCAGAATCGCCTAAATCGAACATACAATCTATACTAACCAAATTCACCATTGGCATTAGCGCATCATAAGCGCGATAGTTTGCATAGGTTAAATCTTGACTGCCACCCAATAAAACGGGAATAATATTTTTTCTAATTAAAATTTCAATGGTTTCTCTTAATGCAAAATAGGTGTCTTCTACACTTTCGCCTGCATTAATATCGCCTAAATCGGCTACGGTGGTACTCCAACTTCCAGGAAACAACGCGTATAACGATTTTCGTATTTCGTCTAACTTAAAAGACTCACCAATGTAATCTACATCATTTCTATTTTCAATAACGCCTAAAATTGCAATATGAACACCTTCTAGTTCTGGAATACCATTTTGTGTAGAATGAATGCGTAATTTTCTCCCCAGAGCTTGCACTGATAATAATGCGTTATGTGCTAAAACATTATCGGTTACCGGAGAGAGAAAATTAAAATTCATGGTGTTAGGTGCAATTTATTTTTTTGTTGCTGTCTTCTTTTTTGTTGTAGTCTTCCTTTTTGTAGCTGTCTTCTTTTTTGTTGCTTTTTTCTTGGGTGCTTTGGTTTCAATGTGCGCTTTAGCTTCTTCTAACGTCATATCTGTAACATCAACAGTTTTGGGAAGCTCTACTTTTACTTTCCCTTTAATAACGTTGTGTCTTCCCCACCTTGCTTTTTCAACACGAATGCCTTCGTCTTCCCAATTATGGATAACTTTATCTATTTCTTTTTGAATTTTTACTTCAATTAATTCAACTATATCTTCATCAGACAAATTATCCCAATCGTATTTCTTGTTTACGTTAATAAACATGTTGTTCCATTTTATAAATGGTCCAAAACGTCCTTTACCTTTTTGTACAGGTAAGTCCTTATACATATATATAGGTGCATCTGCTTTTTGTTTTTCTTTAATTAAAATAATAGCATCATCTAATTCTACACTTAAAGGATCTGTACCTTTTGGTAAAGACACAAAGGCATCTCCAAATTTTACGTAAGGCCCATAACGCCCATTGTTAACTTGTATATCCTCACCTTCGTAAGTTCCTAAACTTTTAGGCAACTGAAACAGGTCCATCGCCTCTTCGTAAGTAATTGTATTTAACTGTTGGTCTGGGCTTAAGCTAGCAAATTGTGGTTTTTCTTCGTCATCTACAGTACCTATTTGTACCATAGGACCAAATTTACCCAAACGCACACTAACGCGTTTTCCCGTTTTTGGATCTTCTCCTAATATGCGCTCTCCAGATTCTCTATCTGCATTTTCCTTTACATCTTCTACTACAGGGTGGAATTTTTTATAGAACGACTGCATCATTTCTTTCCAATCTTCCTTTCCTTCTGCTATTTCATCAAAATCTTCTTCAACTTTTGCTGTAAAATTATAATCTAAAATAGCTTCAAAATGATTTACCAAAAAGTCGGTAACAATCATTCCAATATCAGTTGGTACTAATTTACCTTTATCAGAGCCTACCTTTTCAGAAAGTGTAACATCTGCTACGTTTCCGTTTTGAAGTTTTAACTGAGTGTATTTACGCTCTACACCTTCAACCGTACCTTTCTCTACATAATTTCTATTCTGAATAGTTGAAATTGTTGGTGCATACGTAGATGGACGACCAATGCCTAACTCTTCAAGTTTTTTCACTAAAGACGCTTCAGTATATCTTGCTGGCGGACGCGTGTAACGCTCTGTAGCAGAAATAAAGCTATTCAATAATGTTTCACTTACTTTTAAAGCAGGTAGCATGCCATCTTGCTCTATATCTTCATCATCCGTACCCTCTAAGTATACTTTTAAGAAACCATCAAACTTAATAACCTCTCCATTTGCAGTAAATGTTTCATTATGTGTTGATGCTTCTATTTTTACGTTTGTACGTTCTAATTGCGCATCACTCATTTGAGATGCTATGGCACGTTTCCATATTAAATCGTACAACCTTGCTTGGTCTCTATCTATATCTACTGAATGTCTAGAAAAATCTGTAGGTCGTATTGCTTCATGTGCTTCTTGAGCACCTTTAGATTTTCCTTTGTAATTTCGTGGTGCACTGTAATTATCACCGTATGCATTTTTAATTTCTGCTTGTGCGCCTTGTTTTGCTTCGTCAGACAGGTTTACACTATCAGTTCTCATATAAGTAATCAATCCCGCTTCATACAGGCGTTGCGCCATCGTCATGGTTTTACTCACTGAAAAATATAATTTTCTTGAGGCCTCTTGCTGTAAAGTAGAGGTTGTAAACGGTGCAGCAGGCGATTTTTTTGCTGGTTTCTTTTGAAGGTCTGCAACCTTAAAATCTGCTTTAGCATTAGCTTCTAAAAACTTGTACGCTTCATCTTTGGTTTTAAAATTCTTTGGAAGTTTTGCTTTAAATGATTGGCCGTCTTCATTAGAAAATTCGGCATCAATTCTAAACGAAGCTTGTGGTGTGAACCCTTGAATTTCGCGCTCTTTTTCTACTATTAATCGCACCGAAACGGATTGTACACGACCTGCAGATAAGCCGCCTTTTACTTTTCGCCAAAGTACGGGCGACAATTCGTAACCTACTATTCTATCTAAAACACGTCTGGCTTGTTGCGCATCAACCAAATCGTAATCGATACCTCTTGGGTTTTCGATAGCTTTTTTTATAGCAGCTTTTGTAATCTCATGGAAAACAATACGCTTTGTTTTGGCTTTATCTAAATTTAAAGTTTCTGCTAAATGCCACGCAATAGCTTCACCCTCGCGATCCTCATCACTAGCTAGCCATACCATTTCAGCTTTTTTTGCAAGTGCCTTAAGTTTTTTTACAACTTCCTTTTTATCTTTTGAAACTTGGTATTTAGGTTTAAAATCGCCTTCAACATCTACACCCAATTCCTTTGAAGGAAGGTCTGCAATATGTCCAAAACTAGATTCTACCTTAAAATCTTTACCTAGAAATTTTTCTATAGTTTTTGCCTTGGCTGGTGACTCAACTATTACTAAATTCTTCGCCATACATCATTTTTTGAAGCTACAAATGTATATGAAAAAAAGTTTATCTGCGTAATTTATCGATATTTTACCTAATGTTATCACAAAAAACAGTACAATACTTTCAAATTTTATTAAAAAATGAAACCAAAAGTTAACGCACCATATAGATGAGATTCAGACAATGGTGTTTCTTTTGTATTGTAATTAAACTCTAATTTAAATAGATGTTTTTTTGTTCTTAAAACACTTCCTGCCTGCAGACTAAACACATGAGGTTCTGCAATTGTAGTAAAAGGATCTTTATCATTAAATGGACTCCCCTGTATTAATGTATTTAATGCCACGTATTTGTAACCACCACCAACAAAACCGAAAAATTCCTTGCTTGATGCTGTATCTAGCGCATTCAATCTATAAGAATTTTGAAGTTTACTAAACTTTCCAAAAAATAAAAACACATCATTTTTTGCATACACGTCTTTACTACCTAAACTAAATGCAGTATGGTTTTGAATGCTAACATTTTTACCTAAAGGAAAATCATACACTTGCTTTAATTTTAAATTTAAAAGCCATTTAAAGGCTATCTCATCTTGCCATGTAGGTATTTCGATATTTAATAATTCATGAAATGCATTTTGCAATTCACCTGACAAAGATGCTTCTCCTGTAACACCACTTTCTACAGATAGAAATAATGCAGATTTTGATTTTATTTTGGCTAATTCTGCTGCCAGAAACAACCAACCTGCATAAGGACGATCAAAATCATTTACATTAAAAGAAAAAAGGTTACTTGGTGTATACGTTTCATTGCCTAATGTGATATTGAGTTGTAATTTTTGACGCTCTTGTTGTTTAAATAAAAAATTATTCTCTAAAATTTTTCGATATGAAAAATGCAATCCACTGGTGTAATATCTGTCTTGAAGTACAAATTTATCATTACTTATTTTAAGATCAATCTGCTGGTTTTGAGATTCTAAACTCTGAAATCCCAAAACACATACCGTAAAAACGATAATTCTTCTTAAAGTAATTAACTGATACAAACAAAATAATTTAAATGGTATAATTATAGTCGTATTTATATTAAACTACTATCTATATAAAATATAAAAGGCAAAACCCCAAAACGTGCTGGTTTTAGATTTATGGTGGCACATAGCATTAGGTTATTCTCCAGTTCCTATTTGTTCTATCTCGGTTTTACCATCAAAACCAATAGCCTCTCTGTAAATATAATACACGGGAATTGAAGCAAAAGACGACGTAAAAAGAACCCCAAAAAAACACATAATCATGCCTACTATACCTGCTAAAAATCCAGAAATAATAGTTAAACCAAAAATGATAAGCCATTTTTTATTACCCAATTTAAAACTAGCTTTCACAATATCAGACGCAGACATATCTGGGTTAAATGCATAAATTACATTAATAACCGTAACGGGAACCATAATATAAATAACCGGAAAAAAACACAACACGTAAGCACCTATAATTAAGCCAAAAGATATCGCTCCTATTTTACATGTTTTTCCAAAATATGGTTTTTTAAAAAAGTAAAAATAATCATCATTTACTGCTGTATTTAAATCTTTAGACTTACAAATTCTAAAAAAAGCGGCTTTTAGACCTACACCAATAATCATCGCAAAAAAAGAAAAAATTATAGCCATACCGTAAAAAGGCAACATTATAGCCCAATTTGGTTCGCCACCACTATTTAAAGCTTCAGGATCCATAACGCCCATAGCAATTAGCGGTATATACATTAAAATATAGAATGGCAACATGAGTAACATACTTAAAAGCACGGTTACAAAACCCTGTAACCATACTTTTTTAAACAGCTCTATAGAGGCACTGAAAATTGATCCGAAATCTAAATCTTTAGCTTGCTCTATTTTGTTTTCTAGGGTTTCAATTGTAATCATATTTAAAATTTTAAAATCTATCTTCTTCTGTATTAGTTCCTATAAAATCAATTTCGTTACGATCATCAAAACCAATCACTTCCTTATAAATTAAAAACACAGGTAAATATGCAATACTGATAGTTAACACGATACCTATAAAGCAAGCTATTACACCCAGCATACCTATAATTGCACATACAAGCATAGCTCCAAAACTAACCAACCATTTTTTATTCCCTAAAGCAAAACTTAGTTTTACAATTTCTACTTCACTTAACTCCGGATTATTAGAAAATATAATCGCAAAATAAGATAGCGGTACAAACACATAAATGTAAGGTAATAAAAATAGGGCTTGCGCTATAGCAGCTATAATCGCATAAATAATACCTAGCATTAATGCTTTTGAAAAATACGTTTTATTGAAAAAATAAAAATAATCATCGGTTTGTGGCTGCCCCGTTACCACTTGTTTACACATACGGTAAAACCCTGCTAACAATGCAATAGTAAGTGCGCTTATTAATATGGTTTGTGGTAAACTGTATAGTGCATTTTGGGCATAAAAGGATGTTAGTGAATCTATAGTAATGCCGTCCATTAGTATAGAAGGATCTACGGCTAAACCTATAGCTTGAAAAATAAAACTTAACATAACAGCAACTACAATTAAAATCAAAACCATTAAAAAGCCCTTAACCCATACTTTTTTAAACAATTCTATAGCTTCACTAATAATATCTCCAAAATCTAAATGTGGTGGGTTGTCTATTTTTTGCTTTAAAACGTCGTATGAATGCATACAATAATGATTGGATTGGTTATGTTATTTAAATACAATTATACACAAAAAAATCTGCCCGAAAGCAGATTTTTCCAACAACGTTAGTTTTAGTTTAGTTTAAAAATATGTGCGCATTAGCGCCACGTCGTTTATCATATATTTCTATTAAACCTTAGTATTATCATTAATTAGCAACTCTTTACATATTTTAATATGTATAAGTTATACTATTATCCCATCCTTCTAAATTCAAAATAATTTTATTGCTACCGTTTATTTGTAACGCGCTAATATCAAAAGATACATTTGTTCTAAAAAAAGCCGTACACACTTCAGTGTTTTCTAATTTCAATTTTAAGTTGCGCTGTTCAGGGAGAGACTCTGCAATTGCACCAGAGTCTACCAAAGTAAAAGCCCATGTTTGCGCATCACAACCAGATGCACCAATCTCAATACTTAAGCAATCGCCAATAAGACTAACATCAACAAATTGAAAATCATCAGAAACCAAATCATCAAACACCGATGCATCAACTACCACTGAGGCATCACAAAAAACTTCTAAATCTGATAGCGCATCCTCATCACATTGTGTACTCAAAAAACAAAGCATTACTAGAATTAAAAAACCTATTTTCTTCATTATTATTTTATAATTAGCAATCTAGCTTCAAAAGCTTTTGCATTACATTTAAAACACATCAAAAAACTATTTCCTTTTTTGCGATTTAGAATTTTAAATACAACTTATAAAAATTAGATACAAAATAGAAGCATTGGTTGCGCAAAAACATCTTTATATTTTAGCATCTAAATATAAAAGCTCTAATTTAAAATGAGCATTCCTAACAAATAATTCACGTAAATACAGCTTAACAAAGCCTGCACAAGAACGTATTTATTTTTAATTTATATATGACACTTTGTCATAAAATCTATTTTAATTGTATCTTTGCACACTTATTGACCTTTTGATGGTCTTATTACATTATGGAAAAGATTATAGACGAAAATAAACAGGGAGAATCCTTAGTTCTTGATAAAAAAGAAGGAAACACACGCAAGCTTTTTATTGAAAGTTATGGCTGCCAAATGAATTTTAGTGATAGTGAGATTGTTGCTTCAATTTTAAACGATCAAGGCTACAATACCACCCAAAATTTAGAAGAAGCCGATTTGGTTTTAGTAAACACTTGCTCTATTCGTGATAAGGCAGAACAAACCGTAAGAAAACGTTTAGAAAAATATAACGCTGTAAAACAAACACAAAACCCTAACATGAAAGTGGGCGTTTTAGGTTGTATGGCAGAACGTTTAAAAAGTAAATTTCTTGAAGAAGAAAAAATAGTAGATTTAGTTGTAGGCCCCGACGCATATAAAGATTTGCCAAATCTTTTAGCTGAAGTTGAAGATGGTAGAGATGCTATAAACGTTATTTTATCAAAAGAAGAAACTTACGGCGATATTGCGCCTGTGCGTTTAAACACAAATGGCGTTACTGCTTTTGTATCCATAACCCGTGGTTGCGATAACATGTGTACCTTTTGTGTAGTGCCTTTTACACGCGGTCGCGAACGTAGTAGAGATTCGCAGAGTATAATTGAAGAGATAAACGATTTATGGAATAAAGGCTATAAAGAAGTTACGCTTTTAGGGCAAAACGTAGATAGTTACTTATGGTATGGTGGCGGATTGAAAAAGGATTTCGACAAAGCCAGTGAGCTGCAACAAGCAACAGCTGTTAATTTTGCGATGCTCTTAGATATGTGTGCTAAAGCGCAACCTAAAATGCGTTTTCGTTTTTCAACATCTAATCCGCAAGATTTCACGCTAGATGTTATTGAAACTATGGCTAAACATAGAAACATTTGTAATTACATTCATTTACCTGTGCAAAGCGGCAGTAACCGTATACTTAAGGAAATGAATCGTTTGCATACTCGCGAAGCATATTTTGAGTTGATTGATAACATCAAACGTTTAATACCAGATTGCGCCATAAGTCAGGATATGATTGCTGGTTTCCCTACGGAAACTGAAGAAGACCATCAAGACACATTAAGCCTAATGGAATATGTAAAATACGACTTTGGGTTTATGTTTGCTTATTCGGAGCGCCCTGGCACACTAGCAGAACGTAAAATGGAGGATGATATTCCAAACGCTATTAAAAAACGTCGTCTCAATGAAATCATTGCGCTACAACAAAAACATAGTTTAATGCGTACGCAACAACATATTGGAAAGACCGAAGAGGTTTTAATAGAAAAGCCATCAAAACGCTCTGATGCACATTGGTCTGGTAGAAATACGCAAAATACGGTAGTGGTGTTTCCTAAAGGAAATTATAAAGTAGGTGATTTTGTGAATGTTAAAATTATAGATTGTACAAGTGCAACATTAATTGGTGAAGCTGTAGGGTATTCAGAAAACAATTCTGAATCCAAAATTCAGAATTCAGAATTATAAATATGGAATCAATACAAGCAATAAAGCAACGCTTTGGCATTATTGGCAACACCTTAGCACTTAATCGTGCTGTAGAGAAAGCGATACGTGTATCCCCAACCGATATCTCGGTATTAGTAACGGGCGAAAGCGGCGTAGGTAAAGAAAGTATTCCTAAAATTATACACCAACTTTCACATAGAAAACATAACAAATATATTGCTGTAAATTGTGGTGCAATTCCAGAAGGCACGATTGATAGTGAACTTTTTGGGCACGAAAAGGGAGCGTTTACAGGCGCAACTTCAACTAGAAGCGGTTATTTTGAAGTAGCTGATGGCGGTACCATTTTCTTAGATGAAGTTGGCGAGTTACCGTTAACTACGCAAGTTAGGTTGCTACGTGTTTTAGAGAATGGCGAGTTTATTAAAGTAGGTTCAAGTAAGGTACAAAAAACCAATGTGCGCATTGTGGCTGCAACAAACGTTAATATGTTTGAAGCTATTGAAAAAGAGAAGTTTCGTGAAGATTTATACTATCGTTTAAGTACTGTAGATATTAATTTACCACCGCTTCGCGAACGTCAAGAAGATATACATTTACTCTTTAGAAAGTTTGCTAGCGATTTTGCATTAAAATATAAAATGCCAACAGTAAAACTTACAGATAATGCGGTGCAATTACTTGTAAAACACCGTTGGAGTGGTAATATAAGACAGCTACGTAATGTAGCAGAACAAATTTCGGTATTAGAACAAAACCGCACAGTTTCGGCCGAAGTTTTAAGAGGCTATTTACCTGTGGGCGGCACAACCAATTTACCAGCAGTTGTAAAATCCTCTAAAAGTGAGAGCGATTTTAGTAGTGAACGGGAAATTCTTTACAAAGTACTTTTTGATATGAAAGGTGATTTGAATGATTTGAAGAAACTCACTATGGAACTCATGAAAAACGGAAATACCAAAGATGTAGAAAAAGAAAACGAACACCTAATTCAAAAAATTTATGGCGATGCTGATGCGGTAGAAGATAATTTCTCGTTTGAAGAAGAAAATATTGTGGAAAACCCCGAAGTGCTTTCTATACCAGAGCATGTAAACGAACCTTCTACGAGTGATAAGTATCATTTTGCTGAAGAAATCGAAGAAGAAGAAACCTTATCATTACAAGACAAAGAATTAGAATTAATAAAAAAATCGCTTGACCGCCACAACGGAAAACGTAAATTAGCAGCGTCTGAACTAGGCATAAGTGAGCGTACACTTTACAGAAAAATAAAACAGTACGACCTTTAAAAAAAGAAGATAGCCGTAATTTTAAGTTACAACATAACACGTAATTTTTCGTTAAAAATTAAATGAAACACATAAAATATATACCGATAGTAATACTAGTTTTAACACTTTCAAGTTGTGGCTTTTACTCGTTTACAGGCGCTTCTATATCTTCAGACACCAAAACATTTCAAGTAAATCGTTTCGAAAACAATTCACTTTTGGTAGAACCAGGACTAGATCTTACCTTTAGAAACACAATGATTGCTATTTTAGAAAATCAAACTAATTTAAATAATGTAAATTCTAATGGTGATATTGTTTACGAAGGTGAAATTACAGAATATCGTATTTCTCCAACAACGTCGGCAAATGACGGAAATACGTTTACTGCGGCTCAAAACCGTTTAACTATTTCGGTAAAGGTGCATTTTTATGACAAAAACGATCCCGAAGCAGAATTTGAACAAACGTTCTCGTTTTTTCATGATTATGAAGGTGCTGCACAATTAACAGGAGCAATAAAAGACACTGCTATCGAAGAAATTTTTGAACGCATCACCCAAGATATATTTAACGCCTCTTTGGCAAAATGGTAAATAGTTTTGAATAGTCACGATTTCACATCATTATTGCAAAATCCGCAACAGATAAATCCTCAAAAAACTGAGGCTTTAGCATCTATTATTAAAGAATACCCGTATTTTCAATCTGCCAAAGCCCTATACCTTAAAGGTTTAAAGCAACAGGAAAGCACCGCATATAACCAAGCATTAAAACTAACGGCGGCACATACTACAGATAGAAGTATCCTTTTTGATTTTATCACATCTGATACTTTTATCCAAAATGAAATTTCTAAAATCATTAAACAAAATATCACATATTTAAATGATATTGATGTAAATGCCGACGATATTTCAGTAAATAAAAGCTTAAAAATTGATGACACTTTAAAACAACAAATTAAAGACACTTCAGGCGTTTTAGATCCAGAATTATTTCAACCTAAAAACCCTTCAGAATTAAAAACCATTAATTTTAAACTAGATGAATCTGATGTTATTGAGAACGCAACCCATCACACAAAAACTCAAGAAGCTACAGCAGAAGATATTCTAAACATTGGTAAACCATTGCAGTTTAATAAACGTGAAACACATTCTTTTAACGAATGGCTAAAACTTACACGCTTAAAGCCAATACAAAGAAACAATGCTGTAGAAGCACACCAAATAACTACAGCACACAAAAAAACAACACAAAACAAAATAGTAGATAAGTTTATTGCTGAAAACCCTAAAATTGCACCTGTAAAATCTTCTGCACCAAAAGAAAATTTAGCAAAAACGCGCACAAAACAACCCGAAGCCTTAATGACAGAGACTTTAGCGCGTATTTATTTAGAGCAAAAAAACTACAAAAAGGCTATCCAATCGTATAAAATTTTAAGTTTGAAATATCCAGAAAAAAGTAGTTTCTTTGCAAACCAAATTAAAGCAATAGAACAATTACAAGAATATAACACATAACAATAATGGGTACGTTTACAATATTTTTAATCCTTATCGTAGTTGTAGCATTTTTACTAGTAGTAGTAATTATGGTACAAAACCCTAAAGGAGGCGGCTTATCATCATCATTTGGTGGTGGTGGCACACAGCAATTAGGTGGTGTTAAAAAAACCACAGACTTTTTAGATAAAAGTACGTGGACTTTAGCAACATTACTACTGGTACTTATACTAGTATCTAACATAACAATTGGAACAGGAGGAGATGGCACAACAGATTCTAAAGCTTTAGATGCTGATGCAACAGCACAACCTTTACCACAAGCATTACCAGAAAATACAGCACAACCACTTCCAGCAACTGAAAATCCTGAGAACTAACCACTGTATTTCAAAACATATAAAAACTAAGCCAACTTAAAAAGTTGGCTTTTTTTATGTTATATAACAACAGACATACACAATAAAAATTCAACAAAATTATACGGTGTAGTAATAAATACACCTTTATTTTCAACAAAGTGTTCTGTCAATTTTTACGCATAATACGTCATAACCCCCAGCGGTTTGTGCTAGACAAGTACAATTGTTCTGCAAGTTTGTCAGTCACTACACCATGGCACATTTTTAGCATAACGCTTAAGCGTTAATATAACTTAAACAATAAAAAAATATAAAACAAAATGGGAGTAAACATTAAACCATTAGCAGATAGAGTTCTTATTGAACCTGCTGCCGCTGAAACAAAAACAGCATCAGGAATTATTATTCCAGACAATGCTAAAGAAAAACCACAGAAAGGAACTGTTGTAGCTGCTGGCCCAGGCACAAAAGATGAGCCTATTACGGTTAAAGTAGGTGACACGGTTTTATATGGAAAATATGCAGGTACAGAATTAAAATTAGAGGGTAATGATTACCTAATAATGCGAGAAACCGATATTCTGGCAATTATCTAATTATAAATTCCAAAAACTAAAAATTAAATTACAAAAATTCTCACCTCAAGTAAAATGTATTCCTTTTTTGGAATTTAGTATTTGAGTTTTGAGCGTTTAAAATTTTAAATAAAATTTTTCATTATGGCAAAAGACATAAAATTTGATATAGAAGCACGCGACGGTTTAAAACGTGGTGTAGATGCATTAGCAAATGCAGTAAAAGTAACATTAGGCCCAAAAGGACGTAACGTAATTATTTCTAAAAGTTTTGGAGCACCACAGGTAACAAAAGATGGTGTATCTGTAGCTAAAGAAATTGAGTTGGATGATGCACACGAAAACATGGGTGCACAAATGGTAAAAGAAGTTGCTTCTAAAACAAACGATTTAGCTGGAGATGGTACTACTACCGCTACAGTTTTAGCACAAGCAATAGTTAAAGAAGGCTTAAAAAACGTGGCCTCTGGCGCTAACCCAATGGATTTAAAAAGAGGCATTGATAAAGCTGTAGAAGCAATTACTACAGATTTAGAAAAACAGGCTCAAAAAGTAGGTAACTCTTCTGAAAAAATAAAGCAAGTTGCTGCAATTTCAGCTAACAATGATGACACTATTGGAGAACTAATTTCTCAAGCCTTTGGTAAAGTTGGTAAAGAAGGGGTTATTACTGTTGAGGAAGCTAAAGGTATGGATACGTATGTTGATGTTGTAGAAGGTATGCAATTTGACAGAGGATATTTATCGCCTTACTTTGTGACCGATTCTGATAAAATGATTGCCGATTTAGAGAATCCATACATTTTATTATTCGATAAAAAGATCTCAAACTTACAAGAAATTCTTCCAATATTAGAACCCGTAGCACAATCTGGTCGTCCGTTATTAATTATTGCAGAAGATGTAGATGGACAAGCATTAGCTACATTAGTTGTAAACAAATTAAGAGGTGGTTTAAAAATTGCTGCAGTTAAAGCTCCTGGATTTGGAGACAGACGTAAAGCAATGCTAGAAGATATTGCTATTTTAACTGGTGGTACCGTAATTTCGGAAGAAAGAGGGTTTACGCTAGAAAATGCAGATTTAAGCATGTTAGGTACTGCCGAAACTGTTACTGTAGATAAAGATAATACTACAATTGTAAACGGTTCTGGTAAAGCTGCTGATATTAAAGCTAGGGTTAACCAAATTAAATCTCAGATAGAAACGACGACTTCAGATTATGACAAAGAGAAACTTCAAGAGCGTTTAGCAAAATTAGCTGGCGGTGTTGCAGTACTTTACGTAGGAGCAGCTTCTGAAGTTGAAATGAAAGAAAAGAAAGATCGTGTTGATGATGCTTTACATGCTACGCGTGCCGCTGTAGAAGAAGGTATTGTTGCTGGTGGTGGTGTTGCCTTGGTAAGAGCTAAGAAAACTTTAGAAAAAATAGCTACTGACAATTTAGATGAAACTACTGGTGTACAAATTGTAAATAAAGCGATTGAAGCGCCTTTAAGAACTATTGTAGAAAATGCTGGTGGCGAAGGCTCAGTAGTTATTAATAAAGTATTAGAAGGTAAGAAGGACTTTGGTTACGATGCAAAATCTGAGGAATATGTAGACATGCTAAAAGCTGGTATTATCGACCCTAAGAAAGTAACACGTATTGCTTTAGAAAATGCGGCGTCTGTTGCTGGTATGATATTAACAACTGAGTGTGCTTTAATTGATATTAAAGAAGATGCTCCTGCAATGCCTCCAATGGGAGGTGGCGGAATGCCAGGAATGATGTAATTGCGAATAGCTATTTATAAGCATTTCACTTATGCATATTAGGTATATTGAGTACACATATATATTTAAAAAACGCTTCCAATAATTGGAAGCGTTTTTTTTATGATTTTAAAATTACTATTTAAAATTAATATTGAAATTAGTTAGAACGTAAAATCTTTTCCATTTTCCTACCCTTTGCCAATTCATCAACTAATTTATCTAAGTATCTACACTTTTGGGTTAAAGCATTATCAATATCTTCGATACGATAACCACAAATCACACCTTTAATTAGTGCTGCATTAGGGTTGAGTTTAGCTTCACCAAAAAACGTTTCAAAGGTAACTTTACGGTCTATCATTTCTTGAATTTTAGCAGCATCAAAGCCAGTTAACCATGTAATTACTTCATGCAATTCCTGCTTGGTTCTACCCTTTTTTTCAACTTTTGAAACATAATGAGGATATACTGAAAAAAACTTCATGGTTCGTATACGTTCGTTATGTTCGGGTGTTGTTTTCATGGTTAAAGAAATTAGGCCTCATAGATCCCTATTTAAAGCATACGAAGGGTATTTAATTCTTGTTCAGTAAGATGTTTCCAGTGTCCGCGAGGGATGTCTTTTTTAGTTAAATGCCCAATCGCTACACAATCCAAACTTATAATATCATAATTAAAGTGATCAAAAATAGTTCTAACTATAGTATTTCCGGTATTCTTGATTTTTAAACCCACTTCCTTTTTACTTGCGCCGTCTATATAACTTATTTCTTCTACTTCAATAAGTTTGCCTTCTAATTTAAAACCACTTTGAATCTTTTTCAAATCTTCAAGATTCAAATTTTTATCTAATTCTATATGAAACAAGCGCGCTACACCATTTTTAGAATTGGTGAATTTTTTATGAATAGCATCATCGTTAGTAAAAAACAGTAAGCCTTTAGAGTTTCTACCTAAACGGCCAACAGGTTTTATTCTCGCATTTGTTGCATTGGATACCAAGTCCATAACCGTTCTACCTTTACCTTCGCTTGTAGTTGTAGCAAAGCCTTTAGGCTTATTTAAAAGTACGTATGCTTTTGGCTCAGGATTAATTCTAGAACCGTCGTAACGCACTTCGTCACCCGGTTTTACTTTATAGCCCATTTCGGTAATAATTTTACCGTTTACTGAAACTAAACCTGTTGCAATATGTACATCTGCTTCACGTCTAGAACACACGCCTGCATTAGCCACATATTTATTTAATCGTATATCATTTGAATTGCTAGCAGCGTTCTTTTTATTGTGCTGCTTTTTAACTGGCGTGCTTCCTTTTGTATAACCTTTAGAACGGTTATCGCTTTTGCCTTTTCCTGAAGGTTTTCCTTTTCCTTTACCGCCTTGTTGTCTATTCATCACTTATAATTTTTTGCAAAGATAGATTTAAAATCAACTAATTGACGTATTTAGCTATTAAACTTAACAGTAGACTGCCTTTCAGTATTTACAGTTAATTGGGTAACATCTGGTCTTGAATAATGGCCAACGGCATCAAAATTCTGACGCTCTTCGTACACACGATTAAAATCAATAGTTTCTATAATTAATCCTGATTTATGTAGTACAGGTTCCACAATCCATTCACCGTCGGGTCCTGCTATACAACTACCACCATTTGCTAAAACCTCTGGAGACTTTTCTAAAATCTTATCTAGATGTGGCGTATCTTTTGGAAAATCACTTTTAGACATTAAACTGCTTACCGAAATTACAAAAGAACGCGACTCTCTAGCTATAAAGCGTGTGATATCTTTTGTATTATGGTCGCTCCCAGGCCATATCGCTATGTGTAAATTTTCACCTAAACCATACAATGCAGCTCTAGGTAATGGCATCCAGTTTTCCCAACAATTTAAACCGCCAACAGTAAAATCTTTAAGTGTATGTACTTGCAACCCGTTACCGTCTCCTGGTGCCCATGTTAAGCGTTCGTCGTAAGTTGGTTGCAATTTTCTATGTACAGATTTAATTACTCCATATTCGTTTATATAAACCAATGAGGCATAAATACTGTGCCCGCCACGATCCAAAGGGCGCTCTATAATACCAAGATAAACAGCTATTTTATGTGTTTTTGCGAGTGTACTAATCGTTTCTAAATCGCCATCCTCAATAGTAATGGCGTTTTTCACATAATGCGCATGCAACGCTTTGTTTACATCTGTATTCCACTCTGCACCGCCAGTTAAGGCTAACCAAAACGGATATCCAGGTATCAAACCTTCTCCAAAAACAATAAGTTCACAGCCTTCGTTTGCGGCATCAATAATAGATTGCTCTACCTTGCTTAAGGTTTCAAGCTTGTTTAACCATACTGGTGAAATTTGTGCTAAAGCAACTTTTAATAAATTTTGCATTTAAATTCGATTTAAAATAACACTCACATCAAGTAGTAAAATACTAAATACACCTGCGAGAATTATAAATTTTAAGATGTTATGTAATATGAGATATTGGATTTTAGTCGTAGATTTCCATAATAATATCAAAAACACTAACAATAAAAATAAACTTAAATAAAAAAACAAATACATATAGCCTACTTCAAAATAAAATAATAATAAACACGTAGGTATTAAAGTTATTATTGCTAAAGCCGAAAGCATTATTTTAGACATGCGTTCTCCGTAAGCCACAGGAATAGTAATGTAATTTTGTGCAATATCGCCTTTTAAGTTTTCTAAATCTTTAGTGAGTTCTCGCATAGAAATTATTAAAAATAAAAATATAGCATGAACAAAAATCACTTTTTCAAAATTTTTATAATACATAAAAATGGCGAAAAAAGGCGTGATAGTTAATATGGCAGAGGTTAAATTTCCAACAAAAGGTAATTTCTTTAATTTATGCGAATAAAACCAAATGCCAAATATGTAAATAGAGAAGAAAATTACAGCTTTAAACGACACATAACTTGCCATTATTACAGAAATAAAATTCAATACAAAATAAAAGGATAACTTGGTATTTTGACTTACCAATCTATCGAGTTGCGATTTTATAGGACGATTGATTAAGTCTTTCTCTGAATCGTAAAAATTGTTGATAATGTAACCTCCTGCAATAGTAGCAGCAGAAGCTAAAACCAACAGTAAAAGGTTAACATCAAAAACTACAGACTTTACAGGTTTATCATGCGCTAAAATATAGATTGAAGTAAGGTATTGTGCGATAACTACAATTAAAATATTGTAACCTCGTATCACAGAGAACATACTAAAAAATTTAAGCAATATATGTTTCTGTTTTCTGGAAAGCATGTACTAGCATTTAGTGAGACTCTGTTTTTGTATATTCAGAATAACATAAAATTTACACTAAAATAAATGAAAATTTAGAAGTTATAAACTACTTCTAATTTATAGTCTGAAAGCGATTGTTTTGCCTTTTCGATATCTTCAGTAAAACCAAGAATATAGCCACCACCGCCAGATCCACACAATTTTAAATAATAATCGTTGGTTTCTAAACCTTTTTTCCAAAGCGCATGAAATTGCTTAGGAATCATCGGTTTAAAATTATTTAAAACAATTTTAGACAATTGTTTTGTATTACTAAACAACGATTTGATATCACCTTTTAAGAAATCGTCTACACAGGCATCAGTATGCTTAATAAACTGATTTTTTAACATGTTTCGGAAACCTTCTTGCTTCATGTTTTCCATAAACAAGTTCACCATTGGTGCAGTTTCGCCAATAATACCAGAGTCTAACAAAAACACACCACCTTTACCTTTACTTTGTTGTGCAGGAATACCCGTGGCTTCTATATTATTTTTTGAATTGATTAAAATAGGAATACTCAAATAACTATTTAAAGGATCTAACCCAGAAGAACTTCCATGGAAAAAAGATTCCATAGCAGAGAATATAGATTTTAGCTTCAATAATTTTTCTCTCGTTAGGTTTTCAAGAACCGTAATTTTATCAAAAGCATATTTATCATAAATAGCAGCTACTAAAGCGCCACTACTACCTACACCATAACCTTGCGGTATGGAAGAATCAAAATACATACCAGCATTTACATCGTCTAAAAGACGTTCTATATCAAAACGTACAATTTCAGGATCGATACTTTTTATATGCGTAACAAATGATTTTAAACTTGCGTTTGATGCAACAGCAACCTTAGACGTATTATCATCCTTTTTTAAAGCACCATTATAAAAACTGTATGGAATTGATAATCCTTTAGAATCTTTGATAATACCGTATTCACCAAAGAGTAGAATTTTTGAATAAAAAAGAGGTCCTTTCATAAGTATAGATTAGCCAAAGGCTATGTTTAACAAAGTTACTAAAATTATAAACAAATTTAATTGTAACTATTATAATTTATTAGCCCCCAAACCAATAACATCGCAAATATACTGTCCATTTTGGCAATATGCAACTAATTCATTCTCAATAAATTCTAAAACTGATGTTGCTTCTTGCTCTGGATAAAGCACATGCACATTTGCTCCTGCATCTAAAGTAAAACAAACTTTAGAGTTTGTTTGTTGTCTAAACGCCCAAATTTTATTGATGATGTGCAAGGTATTAGGCTTCATTAAAATAAAATATGGCATACTGGTCATCATCATTGCATGCAAGGTTAAAGCTTCACTTTCTACCAAGGCTATAAACGCATCTAAATCGCCATCCTTTAATATAGAAACCATATCAGAAAGATTTTTATTGGCTTGCTTAAAGCGCTCTTGAGCAAATGGATGCCCAAACATTAAATTATGACCTACAGTACTACTCACCTGCTTTTCGCCTTTATCCACTAATAAGATAGTATCTTGATAATTTTTGAAGTTTTGATGTACTTCAAATGGATATTTTACACCATATAAATCTGAACTGCCTTTAATACCATCATGCATTCCCCAAACTACCAAGTCGCCTTCTAAACTTCTACAAGCACTTCCTGAACCTAATCGTGCTAAAAATGATGCTTTTTTGATAAAATGAGATTCCTCTACTGTGCTTGAAATACCATCAGGCTCTATCAATTCTTTTTCAATACTCATTAAGCACAAAGCCAAGGCACTCATACCAGATGCTGATGAGGCTATCCCAGAACTATGCGGAAATGTATTGGATGTTTCTATCTTAAAATGATAGTTTTTTAAAAAAGGCAAATACACTGCAACACGTTTAAAAAACGTTTCAATTTTTGGTTTAAAATCATCCTTTTTTTCACCGTCTAAAAACACATCAAACGAAAACGCATTACTATCGTCTTTCTTTGAAAAACTAACCGTAGTTGTTGTTTTACAATTATTTAGCGTAAAACTTATAGAGGGGTTTTCTGGTATTTGATGTTCTTTTTTTCCCCAGTATTTCACCAACGCAATATTACTTGGCGAAGCCCATGTAAAGCTGCCGTTTTCAATTGCATTTGTGTATGTTTTGGGAATAAAATCTTGCTCTGTCATAGTATTAAATCTGCAGACAAAGATAGTAACTTTACCATTGTTTTATAATTTCTGGCCGTTGCAGTCACTTTTAGTTTTCGCTCAAAGAAATTATTACCAAGTTTTGCCTTTCCATACCCAACCGAACAGTAAAAATAAATAGCTTTATCAGTTATTTTGAATTCCTCGTTAGGATACGATAGTTCTGAAATATCATCCACCAAATCCCTATCTGCCTTAGAATATAGCATTACAAAATAACTATTTTCCTTTTTTTCTTTTGGAAAGGGACTACTATCAAAGATGTTTTTTAATTCCTGGGTGGATAAAACTAAAACTGGAACTTCAAACCCAAAATATAACTTGATAGCATTATGAATTTTTGACGCTAAGGTCGACTTATCAGTTTCTAAAGATTGAAAAATTATATTACCACTTTGGATGTAAGTTTGCACGTTTTCTATACCACTCTTGGTAAGAACCTCTCGAAGCTCCGCCATCAAAATTTTCTTTTGCCCGCTTACGTTTATGCCTCTAAGTAAAGCTACATAGTTATTCATTCCCTTTATTTAGATTTTTTAGCTCTTGCCGTCTCATTGGCATTGTATCTATCAAATCAAGAAACACACTTGGTTTTTCAAATTTTTTTGACTTGAATTTTTCTCCACCATCCAATCCTATTAAAACCGTTTCGAAACCCTTTATAGATAAATCCTTTTTTATAGTTTTTGTAGCTGCTTCGCCATTATAAAAAACACAGCTATTACTTGCGCATTTATAAATTACAATCTTTCTATCTTTTAGTTTATTCTTCTCTGCTTTTAATACATTAAATTGATATTCAGCAAGTTTTGCATTGGCTTCATCTGCCATAATTAAAATCACCCGATTATTCCATAGATGGGAATCTAAGTTTTGAGACCACATTACATTAGAAATAAGGCATACTATTATTAAATATTTCATGTTATTTAGCTTTTGTAATAGCTTTTGCTGCTATGTAAGCGCCTGTCCACGCGTTTTGAAAATTAAACCCACCAGTAACAGCATCAATATTTAAAACTTCACCAGCAAAATAAAGATGCTCAATTTTTCGGCTTTCAAATGTTTTAAAGTTAACTTCTTTTAGGTTTACGCCACCAGCTGTAACAAACTCTTCTTTAAACGTACTTTTTCCGTTTATATCAAAAACAGCTTTTGTAAGCTGATTTGCTAAGTCTTCTAATTGTTGTTTATTTAAATCTGCCCAACGCGTATCTTCATCTATTTGAGATGCCACAACTAACTGGTGCCACAAGCGTTTAGGAAGCTCAAACTGTTTTGTTTTAAATACTGCTTTTTTTGCTAAATCGTGTTTTAAAATTTTTAGATCGTTTAAGCAATCCTCAAAAGACTGCTTTATAAAGTTGATTTCGATTTGAAACTTATACTCTCGTTTTGCTAATTCTAAAGCACCAAAAGCAGATAGCTTTAAAATAGCTGGTGCACTCATGCCCCAATGCGTTATCAGCAGCGGGCCTTCGCTCCATAAATTTGTATCTAATACTTGAATTTCAACATTTTTTGCTACAACCCCTGGAATGGTTTTTATACGCACATCATCACAATTAAATGTAAATAAAGACGGTACAGGTTGAGATATGGTGTGTCCCATACTTTCTAGCAATTGCCATATTTTAGGGTTGCTACCTGTAGCGATTAAAAGTTTTTTTGCAGTAACTGCACCTTGCGTAGTCTCTAATTGAAAATTAGCATCTTTAACTTCTCCTATGGCTGCCAGTTTTATTTGCTTTACTGAATGATTATACAAGAGTTCTACTCCGTATTTTTTAGCTTCTTGCAAAAAGCAATCTATAATAGTTTGTGATGAATTGCTCACAGGAAACATACGGCCATCATCTTCAATTTTTAAAGGAACGCCTCGCTGTTCAAACCATGCAATAGTATCACCAGTCATAAATTGATGAAACGGCCCTAACAGTTCCTTTTCACCTCTGGGGTAATTTAGAGTGAGTTCTTGGGGTGCAAATTCGGCATGCGTAACGTTACAACGGCCGCCTCCAGAAATCTTAACTTTTGTTAAACCTTCTTTACCGCGTTCTAATATTGCAACTTTTAAATTTGGATGTTGTTCAGCTATATTAATTGCAGCAAAAAAACCAGCTGCTCCACCACCAACTATAACAACATCTTTAGTGATCATATACGATCTGGATAGTCTGAAATAATGCCATCTACACCATACGATTGTATTCTAGCCAAAGGATTTAAGTTATTAACTGTAAATGCAAAAACTTTATAATTTTGCTTCAGTTCTTCTACAATCTCCTCTGTTAACATCGTGTAATTAACATGAAGTGAAACGGCATTAATTTTTTTAGCAAGCACTTTAGCACTTTCTAAATTATTTTCTGTTAACACCCCAAGTGGAATATCTTTATTTATATTAAAAACTTCATCTAATAATGCTTCTTGAAAGCTAGATACTATAAAGTTTTTGTATTCCCATCCCTTTTTATCCACATAGAATTTAATAATTCTAGCGGCTTCCTTAGCGGTGTCGTGCCCCTTAAGCTCTACGTTTAATAAGCATCTATTATCAACAAACGCTAAAACTTGTGCTAGGGTTGGAATTTCAAAATTACCTTTGGTTTTTAAACGTTTTAGTTCTCTGTACGTAAATTTAGAAACTTCGCCAGTACCATCAGTCATTCTATCCAACGTAAAATCATGAAATACCACGAGTTCTCCTGAAGCACAACGGTGTACATCGATTTCAATACCATCAACTCCTAAATCTATGGCTTTTTTTATTGATGCTAGCGTATTTTCAGCAGCATGTCCTTTGGCGCCTCTATGTCCAATTTTAAGCATAATTTATTGTTTTATAGGTCTTATTAAACCTTCTTGGGCTACAGTAGCCACTAAATTTCCTTCTCTTGTAAAAATATTTCCGCGTGCAAATCCTCTGGCATTTGATGTATTTGGAGAATCCATGGCGTATAATAACCAATCGGAAAAATCAAAATCTCTAAAATACCACATAGAATGATCTAAACTTGCCGTAAGTGTATTGCCCCAATGTGCTTTACTTGCATGCGGATTTAGCGTAGACACTAAAATATTATAATCTGAGATGTAAGTTAATATTTGTTGTTTAATTGACAAATTTAATTCTTTTACATCACCTTTTAACTTAAACCATACATTATGTTTTGGTGGCAGGTTTTTGGGTTGTAAAGGGTTTGCAAATGCAGTGGGTTTAAATTCAATTGGTCTTTTAATTTCTAAAAAAGATTTTAATCCTTTTGGCAATGCTTCTCCAAACTCCTCTCGTAAGTCGGTCCAACTCATTAAATCTTCAGGCGGCTTAACGTTTGTTGGCATTGCTATTTGATGCTCATACCCAGCTTCTAATTTATGAAATGATGCCGATAGTATAAAAATTGTGGTATCATTTTGGTGCGCTGTTACCCGCCTTACAGAAAAACTACCACCATCTCTTACCATACTTACATTATAAGTTATGGGTAAGTCTAAATTTCCTGGCTCCAAAAAATAGGCGTGTATAGAATGCAATATGCGGTTATTTGAAATGGTTCTACTTGCCGCATTTATAGCTTGGGCCAGCACTTGCCCACCAAATACTATAGGACTCCCAACAGTTTTACTCACGCCATTAAACGTGGTATCATCTATCTTATCTAGTACCAAAAGATGTAACAAATCGTCTACCGTAGTCATATTACATTGCAAATTACGACGTAAAATTATCAAAATATATACGCCTATACATACTTTTTTAGGAATAGTTTGGGATTTATAATTTTTTAATGCCTTTTTAAGTTACTATTTTGTAAAAAATTGACACTTGTGATTTACAACTTCAAACAACTATTACTATTCTCATTTTTACTAACAGCTTGCCATACAGGGAAATTAAACGTTCTAGCCGATTTACCTAAAAGTTTAAAAGAAGCATCTGCCATAGAAAAAGTAGTAAATTCTAAATTATTATGGACTATTGAAGACTCTGGAAATAAAAATAATATTTACGGACTAGATGTAGAAGGTAATATAATACGAGATATTGATGTTAGTAACTCAAGTAATATTGATTGGGAAGATTTAGCATCAGATAACAAAGGTAATTTATACATTGGCGATTTTGGTAATAACAGTAAAAACAGAGACGATTTTACAATTTATAAAATATCTAATTTAAGTGAAGATAAAACAACGGCAGAACGCATTAACTTTACCTTACCTAAAAAAGCAAACCCTAAAGATTTTGAAGCTTTTTTTATCTTAAACGGTTATTTTTACTTGTTTAGTAAAGAAAACAAAAGCACCATGGTTTTTAAAGTACCCAATACCATAGGAAAGCACACTGCTAAAATGGTTACAGAATATAAACTTAAAGGTAAACGCTGTAAAATAACCTCTGCAGATGTGAGTGATGACGGTAAAACTATTATACTTTTAAACCACGACAAACTATGGAAATTAAGTAACTATAAAAACGATGCTTTTTTTGAAGGTACTATTGAAGTTTTAGAATTTAACCATAGCTCTCAAAAAGAAGGTATTTGTTTTAAAAACAATACTGAAATTTATATTACAGATGAAAAAAGTAAGAATGAAGGCGGTAACCTTTATGAATTTAAACTCAACTAAACAGTAACGCCTGTATGCGTTTTTATCACGTTTAAAATATCTTTCTTTTGAAGCACACCAGATTGTCTCCACTTTGCAATACCATCTTTAAATAAAATCATGGTAGGTACGCTACGTACTTGATATTTTGTGGCTAATTCTTGATTTTTATCAATATCAATTTTTACAATTTTTACGGCATCACCTAAATCACCCTTTACATCTTCAAGAATAGGCATAAGTGCTTGACACGGGCCGCACCAAGTACCAAAAAAATCAACTAAAACAACATCCTTAGAACTTACGATATCTTTAAAATTACTTTTCATTTTTTTCTGTTTGTGGAATTTTAGACGTTAAAAACCACAAATAATTACATTATCGCTTTTAATGACAGTGAAACGCTTTGTTTTAAGCATTTTTCTGTATTTCTTTTATTTTAAGATTTAAAGCATCTAAATCACTTTTGTTTTCTACTGCACTGTTAATATCGTCTTTAAGATTATTCAATTCTTCAATAACAGTGCTACGGTATGCTTTATCATGTATTTTAGGAGCCTGCAAAAGATTATCAAGCATACCAATAACCTTTCGCATTAGTATTGTGTCGTGTTTGCAATACGTTCTTATAGAACACATAAGATTGTTAAGTAACTCTTTAAAACTAACAGAATTTATGCTTATAATTTGGGTATCTGTATCATCAAAATAAAAGTCTGCATCCCTTTTTTGCATTCGTAACATTAGTAGCTCTGTAAGATAGTCTATGGCATTAATAGCAGTACCTGGGTCGTTTAGACTGGGAGACATTGCCTTTAATATAATTTCAGTTAATTGCTTAAAAGCTAAAAGATAATTATCCTCTACCAATTCGCTTTTAGAGAAGTAAAAATCGTCGCAAATAGTATCGTACGATTCGTCTTTAAATGCTTCGTTTACTTTTACAATAGGTGTATTTTCAAATATATATTCTCCTTTTCTAACCAAGATTTCTGCTTTTGCATTTTTTTCTTGTAAAGTTTCAGCCATAGACTTCAAACGTATATCTTCTATATAACCTGATGTTTTTGAATTGATGGTGTGCCAATCTTTACTATCAGGAAAATCAGGAACATCATCTTTTTCAGAATCTATGAGTTTAGAAAGTCTCTTCATGGCTTTTTTATGGATGGTAGCCATGATGTTATTAATTTGAATTTCTTGAGATATTGAATGTATAAAATAAATAAAGGCACCCAAACTAAAAATCATAAATAAGATAGCTAACAGTACAGAAACGCCTGCAATTTCGTAGGCACCACCACTAGGTTCTTCAACAACTATTAATGTAAAAATACAGTACAATAAACATGAATTGTAGATACCTAATATAATTTGATGACGTGTATTTGATATTAATCCTGGTAATATTCGTGGTGAGTAATTTTTTGTGGCCTGGTTTAACAAAATCATTACCATTGAAAAACTAAATACCATTATAGAAATTAAGCCCGCTATAAAGGTTGACAACATAGTTCTTGCTGTATCAACACTTTTAATTAAAAGCCACGGCGCGTTGTTGTATACGTAATTAGAAAAATTAAGTCCTTCTATGCGATACATGGTTAACCCTAAACACACACCTAAAAGACTTAAAATAGTAGGATAAAACGCAATTTTACTTTCTAGCCTAAAAAGATATTTAATGATATTTTTATAGGTTGCTTTCATTATGGTTTACAACTTTTTTAAAAATTTAATCCGAATCCAAAGGAAAATCGCAGTCCTTCATCACTGCTAAAAAAATTAAATGTACCAGATAAACTTTCGGCTGCTGACACCCAAAAACCACCACCATAATTATTGTGCCATATTTTAGAAGTATCGTTTTTAACCCAAACCCTACCTACATCTCCACCTCCAAAAACACCTATTTGTAATGGTAAGGTTCTGGTTTTAAAAGATGGAAAACTATAGCGTAAATCGGCACTACCTACAAATGAATTTTGTCCTGTAAAACGTTCTGTTCTAAAACCCCGTAACCCGTTTCTACCACCAATATTTGCTGCCTGATAAAAAACAAGGTCGTCTCCAATTCTAAATTGTGCTCTAGCATCGGTTTTTAACACAAGGGTTTCAGCTTTATTTAAGCTATTATAAAATCCAAGATTTGTATTTACATAACCATAGGTGTTTTCTAATACTTCAAACTCTGTTTTACCACCCACTTGTAACATAAATGTCATAGCATTTTTGGGGTTTATTTTATCGTCAAAACTCCCATAATTAAATTGTGCTTCTAGTCCTCCAAAAAAGCGACGTTCGTAAAAGGCTTCGTTGGTTGGCGGCACAAATTCGTCAGTAATAAATCTATTGGTTGTATCGTCTAGCTCAATCCCCTCCAAAATCATTCTAAACCCATAATCACTACCAAAATCACCTTTCTTTAAAATGCCAGCTCTTACTGCCATGATACTGGTTCTAACCCGGTTGTAATCAAACTCTAATTCATCGTCATTATTTACAGTTTCGTTGCCTATCCCAAAAAAGTTATTGGTAAAATTTGCTGATGTAAATTGCCCGCCAATATGCAAATTCCAATCGTTCATAATGTTTGCAAATTCACCATCATAATTCAAAGAAAACCCTTGTGTTGCAAAATAATAGCCGCCTTTTAAACGGTGCTGTTGTGAAAATGGATTACGTTGAAAACCCTTTTTGGTTCTTACGTATTGTGCACCAAGTAGAAATCCATCATCTGGATTAAAACCTATAGCTGGAGTTATCACACTAGTTGTAGTTATATTTTTATTGAAATCAAACAAATTCAATTTGTAAACATCTGTTAACCTTGTAGTACCGCCATTATTTTCCTTAATTGTATTTGCTTTACTCTCATGGTCGTAAACCTTAACACGCCTTCCATTTTTAATGATGTAAGTATCATTTTCTTGCCCTCCGATAAGGCGCGTAAAAATAGGGTTATTTGCTTTTCCTTTTACTTCAAAAACATCTTTATCGTCTAGACCGTAAATCCACATTTCCTTGGTTACGTGTCTATTAAACGTTTTATCTATCAACACTTTACCTTTTTCTCCATCTTTTATTCTAGATATTTTTACGCGAGTTTCACCATCACCTACTCGTGTTACCTCTATATAATCATCTTTATCAGTTCCTGTTAAAATCACCAACTCATTTAAATAATTATAATAACGTGTAGCAATATCTTGCAGGTTTGCACGCCTGCCCTTTAGTTTTGCTTTTATGTCATTTAATGTTTTGTCTTGAACTTCTTTTGGCACTTTTAAAAACGCTTTATCGATAACAGCATCTGTTACGTTATCTTGAATAAACTTAGCATGTTTTAACCAAGTAGCTTTACTTGCTTGTTGAATTAAAACACGGTCTAATTTAATACCTGCGGCATTCATCCATTCAATGTCATCTAAAGTCTCGTCATAAACTTGCAATTGTTTTGTAGAACCTGATATAATACGCATTACATCTAATAATGCACCATCAAAATTAGAGAACACTTGATCTCTATCTCTAGGAATTGGCCTGTAATAATGATCGCCGTTCTCTTCATCAAATTGTGCCCAACGCCACTGGTCTTGATGTCTGTCCCAATCACCTACCAACATATCAAACAATCGTGCTCTAACCATTGCATTTTCGTCAATTTTATGGTCTTCGTCTTTTCTAATTTTCTTTATAATATCGTGTGTACTTTCTAAATCATCAGCATACCCAAAGTTTTTGTCTTTTGCGTAATTTTCTTCTGGTCGTTCTTCTATCATATATAATTCACCGCCATACTCCTCGTTAAAATCACCTAAATATTTGTGCTTAGGTATAAAATATAACTTTGGGTTTGTATGATAAATTTCGGCTGCATCTGATAAATCGGGGACCACAGCAAACGCATAAGGATGTGCAGCTGTATAAAAATCTAAAATCAAAGACTCTACTGCAGTTTTTTCAAACTCATCTTGTATGTACGTGTCTTTAAATAACACCGTTTGTAAATATTGTGTGGCGCTTTTTCGTAGTGCTCGCATATTTAACTCTCTGCCATCTTTAGTCTTTAAACGTAAAGAGCGTGTTTGGTGTCCGCCACCTTTACGAACTATTTCTAAGCCACCGTACAATGTATCGAGTGTAGCTACTTTAGCATTTATTTTTGTGCTGTATATATCGCGGTAATGGTTTCCCCAAACAGATTTAAAAAAACCAGTAACATCAGTTTCTTCTTTGGAGTAAATAGAAACCTCTACATTTTGCGGGAAATTATCTGGTAGATCAGAAACATCAAAAGCTTTTTTGGGAGTCATAATTTCTTTAGTGAATAATAATTTTGGAAGTCCGTTTTCCTCACCATAATAGCGTACCCAAGCACTCTTATCCTTAAAAATAGTTAACTCCACAAATCCTTGTTCTCCTGTAGAAAACAAACCATTATTACTCAATTCTGCATAAGAATTTTTAGCTCCAGAACCTGATACTATTTGTTTTATGCCTTCTTGCTCTATATATTGCAACGTATGCTCATGCCCAGAAACAAATACTATATTATCATTTCCTATAGCTAAAGTTTCTAAACGCTTCATTAATTCATTATAACGCTCGTTGTATCTATCTTGTATAGACACGCCACCTTGTGTTCTTAATTGTGTGATGAAAGACCCAATTACAGGAAGTGGTATTTTTTGCTGAAACGGATACAAATGTTTTATAGCTGCATATTTACCACCATGAGATCCATTGGTATACATAGGGTGATGCATTGCAAAAATAATGGTTTTATTCTGTGCTTTTTTAATTTCGCCTTCAATTTCTGTAAAAAATCGCGCTCTTGTTTTTATCTCACACTCATCGTTTATAGTTGGGTGCTTGTTCCAATTTTCTAGATACCACTCGCTATCAATAACTAGCAATTGAATATTTTCATTAACGTCTATACTTTCTAAAGGGCAACCATTTTCTGGTTGGAAGGTGTTTTTTCCTAAAGCATCTTCAATATACTTTTCTTGTCGTTTTAAGCCTTTGAGTCCTTTTGCATACCAATCGTGATTTCCTGGAATAAAAACAACATCACCTTTAAAAGAACTTAAAGATTCAATTTGAGCGTTTAGTGCATTTTCAGCATTTGCTCTTCCTTTTTCGTTTTTCTTCGGTAAGCCATCAGGATAAATATTATCGCCAAGAAAAACAGAATAGTCGCCTTTTGTATCTTTATTTTTTATATGATTGTTAAATGCCGTTAATGCTTTAGACATGCCTCCCATAGGGGATTTTCCTGCATCACCAACCAAATAGAAAGTTTTGTCTATTTCTTTAGTTGGAAACTGTATAGCCTTGTGATTGGCATCAGCGTATTGCGGCGTGTAAGTAGCGCAAGCACTGAGAAAAAATAGGGTTAAAAATAAAGATAAGTACTTCGTGGATTTCATATATATAAATTCAATTGATAAAAGTAATGCAATAGTACGCTTAAAGATATTACATTTACATTAATAATTAATGCAAACACTTACTTAAGCTTAAATCCACGACATGGCGCTTCGCTCTTTCCAGTAAGAAATTGTTGCTGTTTTTTGCGCTTGTAACACGCTTATATCCGCTTTAGACAAGTGTATTTTTGAAGCTTCAAAATTCTCATTAAGTTGTTTAGTATTTGATGCACCACTAAGCACATAAGTAGGTTTCAAACTATCTATTACAAAACGTAATGCGATAGCATCAATACCAACTTGGTATTTTTTTGATAAATCTTCTAAAACTTGGTAGATTTTGGCGTAATGTTCGAAACTTTTGTTTGGAAAAACCCTGCCATTTGCTAAAGCTTCTTTTATGATAACCTGTTTACCATTTTGTAAAGCGGCGGTTAAAACTTCAAAAGTATCTTGCTCTAGTATATTGTAAGTTACTTGAAATGTATCAAATAAAGATTCACTTTCTATTTGAATATTTAACGCTGCGGCAATAACATCTTTTTGATTAGCACCACTAGTGGTAATACCAATTTTTAAACCAGTTTCTTTTTTAATTTGATGTAGCTTAATTAGAACCGCTTCATTTTTTAGAACACCACTTTCAAAAGTTGCAGAATGTACTTGGTAGTATTTTAAGTTTGGCAACAATGCTTTTGATACTTGCCACTGTTCTACTAACTTTTCTATAGAGTGTTCTTTAATTTCATGTTTTCCAGCATAACCCAATTCCCAATTTGCGACATAAGTATAGCCCCATTTTGTTCCTAAAATTGTATCATCATGTAATTTAGAATCTTGCCATTCTTGTAAAAAAGCCTCGCCTTTGCCGTAAGATGGTGCTGTATCAAAATAACGAACACCCAATTTATAAGCTTCATCTAAAACTGAAAAGATATTTTGTTTAAAGGCACTTTTAGATTTATCAATAGCATCATTAGCTCTAATATTAATGTATTCTGGCCGCCCTAAAGCCGCTAAACCTAGTCCAATTTTTGTATTGCTTTGATGCATTAATTTATAACTTCTGTTTCAATAATTGTTTCAGAGAGCAAGGTACGATGTACGGGGCATTTAGATGCTATTTCTTTTAATTTTGCTTTCTGTGCATCATCTAAATCACCAATAAATTTTAAGCGTTTTTGTAAATGATCAATTCGTTTTGGCTCTTCTACATCTAGCAATAAATCATCACTATGCTTTTTAGAATAGGTAACATAAGCATATACTTCTTTCAAATCCCATTTCTTGCGTTGCGCGTACATTTTTAAAGTCATTACCGTACATGCTGCTAAACCAGCACTTAAAAAATCGTAAGGTGAAGGTCCAAAATCATCACCACCTATACTTTCAGGTTCATCTGCTATAATGTGATGTTTTTTGGTTTGAATTGCGGTTGTAAAATTATCATCAACTATATTTAAGTGTGCCACTAACTGCTCACCTTTAGTCTCCAAAACAACATTGTCTTTAGGCTCAAAATAACGGTCTGCCCAAGCACCAATCATGTTGCCAACATATTTACTATCTTTTGAGTTTGACAACAAATGGTCTGCATCATCTAAACTCACAAAACTCTTAGGATGGTGCGCAGTATGGTATAACGCGTGTGCATTGTTTATACCCACAATACCATCAAAAGGCGCATGCATAATTAGTAAAGGTTTGCGTAAATTTTTTGTGATTTCTGGCAAATCTATTTTATCAAAATCCTCAATAAAATCTTTATCAATTTTAAACGGGCGTCCACCAATATGTATTTCAACCTCTCCTTTTTGTTTTACCGCTTCAATACCATGAGAAAACAAATGCTTTACATGGCTTACGGTAGATGGCGCACCAATTGTAGCTACCGCTTTTATATTGTCTAGCTTTGATGCTGCTACAATAACTGCAGCACCACCAAGCGAATGCCCTATTAATAACCCTGGAGCCTTGTATCGCTCTGTAATATAGGCGTTCACAGCTATTAAATCATCTACATTTGCTGAAAAATAACTCTCGGCAAAATTGCCTTCACTTCGTCCTAAACCTGTAAAATCAAAACGTACCACACCAAAACCATGAGCCGTTAATGCTCTACTAATATTTTTTACCGCCGTTAAGTTGCTGTTACAAGTAAAACAATGCGCGAAAATGGCAAAGTAATGTGGTTTTTGGTCTGCAGGTAATTCTAAATAAGCCTGTAATTTATGACCCTTGGTGTTCTGTATACTTAATTTTTCGCGATTCATCTTTTAAGTGCTTTAGTTTATTGTGATTGGTGTGTTTTGAAAATGTATTGAGTAGTATTTGTAGCTTTGGATTGATAAACCTTTCACAAAATGGCTTTTTAGTATTCTTGTAATAATAATTTTGAATTTGTGTTCTTGACGGTTTAAACCTGTCAAAAGGCAACACTTGGGTTATCAATTTATTTTGAAATTGAAACTGTAGCAATTCTAATTGGGACCTGGCATCTTTTATTTGTGCTTCTGAAAACGTATACACTGCAGACCGGTACTTGTATCGCATAGCGTGATTCGATACACTGTTATGTGTGTGCAAATGGATTTCAATAAGTGTAGCTAAAGAAATTTTAGCAGTATCAAAATGCACAATCACCGCTTCTGAAAAACTAGCATTAGCATCAACAGATGCCACGAAACCTTGTTCTACGTTTTCAACACCCAATAAAGATTGAAATACAGCTTCTGTACACCAGTGGCAACCACCGCCAAATGCTATTTTAGTTAATGTATTCAAAAACAACGTTTTATATTACTCGCCATTAGTAACAAACGGCTCTTCAAACCTTAAA
>CALDUF010000067.1 GCA_937923515.1 uncultured Flavobacteriaceae bacterium | reverse complement strand
TGTGGTAATGATTGGCGAAATTGGTGGGCAATTAGAAGCCGATGCTGCCAACTGGTATAAAGCTAGTGGAAGTAAAAAACCAATAGTAGGTTTTATTGCTGGTGAAACGGCTCCTGCTGGTAGAACAATGGGGCACGCTGGTGCTATTGTAGGCGGTAGTGACGATACTGCGCAAGCAAAGAAAAAAATTATGAGCGAATGTGGTATTCACGTCGTAGATTCTCCTGCTGAAATTGGTAAAAAAGTGGCTGAGGTTATTGGCTAATTCGTATAAAAAAATATAAAAAGTCCGTTAGCTTGAATGTAGTTAACGGACTTTTTTTTGATGATTTTTTAAGTTACATGAACGTAGTTGCTAAGAAGCACGCATTTTGTTTAGAAAAATGTTCTCGAAGTACAATCTCTAATGTAATTTTGGCTAACATTAAAAATTGTCTGCTTTATTGTAACATCCCATAGGGATTTGTTATATTTGATTACATTAAAATTCACTTAAAAAACTACATTAATAAACCAAATTATTAAATGAAACTATTAGAAGGAAAAACGGCTATAATTACAGGAGCAAGTCGTGGTATAGGTAGAGGTATTGCTAAAGTATTTGCAGCACACGGTGCAAATGTTGCGTTTACATACAGTAGTTCTGTAGAAGCAGCAAATGCGTTAGAAAAAGAATTAAAAGATGCCGGTGTAAATGCAAAGGGCTACCAAAGTAATGCCGCCAGTTTTGATGAAGCGCAAACATTAGCAGAAGATGTATTGAAAGACTTTGGTGGTATAGATGTATTGGTAAATAATGCAGGAATTACAAAAGATAATTTATTAATGCGAATGGGTGAGGATGATTTCGATAAAGTTATTGAAGTGAATCTTAAATCTGTTTTTAATATGACTAAAGCTGTACAGCGTACCATGCTTAAACAACGTAAAGGCTCTATTATTAATATGAGTTCTGTAGTTGGTGTAAAAGGAAATGCAGGACAAACCAACTATGCAGCATCAAAAGCGGGTATTATCGGGTTTTCTAAATCTGTAGCTTTAGAATTAGGATCACGAAATATTAGAAGTAACGTTATTGCCCCAGGGTTTATAGAAACTGAAATGACCGCAAAACTTGATGAAGAGGTTGTAAAAGGTTGGCGTGCAGGTATACCGTTAAAAAGAGGTGGTGCTCCAGAAGATGTTGCCAATGCATGTGTGTTTTTAGCAAGCGACTTAAGTGCTTACATTACGGGGCAAACCCTAAATGTAGATGGCGGAATGCTTACCTAAATCCATTTTGTTTTCCCTTGCTTTGATTATGCTTGTCTGTACAAAGAGAGGAACTTAAAAAAAATTCTTTAGAAGTTAATTAATGAGTTCACAAACACTTTTATACATTATACTATCAGGAATTATAGCGCTACTTGTAGCGCTTTTTCAGTATAAATATAAGTCTAAGCATAAAGGTAAACGTACTCTAGTATTTACGTTTCTTAGGTTTTTATCGGTTTTTGCTATTTTGCTATTGCTTATTAATCCTAAATTCACGCAAACTAAGGTGTACAACGAAAAGCCTACGCTTGTTGTTGCTGTAGATAATTCAAATTCTATTGCACATTTAAATCAAAGTGAAAATGCATTACGCACGTTAAACTTTCTAAAAGACAACACTGAACTTAATACTAATTTTAATGTAAAGGTTTTTACGTTTGATGACAACGTACAACAGTCTGACAGTATCTTATTTAAATCAAAAGGCAGTAATATAGATAAAGCATTACGCCAATTTTCTGAAATTTATAAAAATGATGTTGCACCTGTAGTTTTAATTTCAGACGGCAATCAAACCTTTGGTAACGATTTTTCGGTTTCAAACACATACACGCAACCTGTGTATCCAGTAGTTTTAGGTGATACCACAAAATATACTGATATTAAAATACAACAGCTCAATGTAAATAAATATGCGTTTTTAAAAAACAAATTTCCTGTAGAAGCTATTCTGGTATATCAAGGTAGCGAAAGCATACGCTCAAAATTCACAGTACGTCAGGGTAATAATGTTGTGTATTCTAAGGTTTTAGATTTTTCCAAAGCAAATACATCTAGAATCATAAATTTTACGCTCGCAGCAAATAGCGTAGGAGTAAAATCGTATACCGCAAAATTACAAACCTTACCAAACGAAAAAAATACCATAAACAACACAAAAAACTTTGCTGTAGAAGTTATTGATCAAAAAACCAAAATTGCTTTAGTAAGCGATTTTCCGCATCCAGATGTAGGTGCATTCAAAAAAAGTATAGAAAGTAATGAACAGCGTTCAGTTGAAATTATTGATCCTTATAGAATATTAGATAAAATAAATGATTTTCAATTAGTTATTTTATATCAGCCAAATAATAAGTTTAAGCGTTTATACGAGCTATTAGATATTGAAAACAAGAATAGACTTACAGTAATAGGCACAAAAACTGCACTTGATTTTATAAATACTACATCAAAAAAATTCACTATTGCAGCTACAGGACAAAGCGAAGATTTTCAAGCAAGTTTAAATTTAAATTTTGCACCGTTTTTAATTGAAGACATAAATTTTGAGTCGTTTCCTCCCTTAAAAGGACCTTTTGGAGATGTTAATTTTACTGTACCTTTTGATATGGTATTAGAAAAAAACGTTTTAGGTATTTCTAAAAACTCACCTTTATTAGCAACTTTTGAGAATAATACAAAGCGAGAAGCGGTACTGTTTGGGGAAAATATATGGCAATGGCGTGCACAAAGCTTTTTAAATGAAACATCGTTTAATCCGTTTGATGATTTTATCGGTAAAATGGTGCAGTATTTGGCTTCTAGTCAACGAAAAAAAAGACTCACAGTGGATTACGAATCATTTTATACTGGCAACACAAATATCATATTAAAAGCGCAAGCATTTGATAAAAATTACCAATTTGACGAGCGGCAATCTCTCGAATTAATATTGGAAAATACCGTTTCAAAAGAAAAAAGCACAGTGCCTTTTGTTTTGAAAAATAATAACTACCAAGTTGATTTGAGTGGTTTAAAAGCTTCAAAATACAATTTTACAGTACGTTCTAAAGATGATAATATTTCAAAATCTGGTCGTTTTGAGGTGTTAGAATACAATATTGAAGCACAATTTTTAAATGCTGATGCAACAAAGCTTAACCAATTAGCTGCTAACACTAAGGGTAAAAGCTTTTTTGCGAACGATTTGGCAAGTTTATCATCTCAATTATTAGCTGATGAACGCTATAAGCCTATTCAAAAAAGCAATAAAAATACCGTACCTTTGATAGATTGGAAATACCTTTTAGGCTTAATAGTGTTCACATTATCTGCCGAATGGTTTTTTAGAAAATACAATGGTTTAATATAAAATTTAATAAAGTATTATGGAAAAATTACCAAAAGTTGCAATGCCAATAATAATTGCTGCAGTTATATTATTTGTGCTCATAGCAAAATCTGCAGTAACTATAGGTCCTGGTGAAGGCGGTGTAATATTTGAGCGCTTTGGCGATGGTATAAATACTGAAAAAACCTATGGAGAAGGGTTTCACATTGTGGCACCTTGGAACGACATGTTAGTGTTTAAAGTAAGGCAACAATCTATTTCTGATAAAATGAATGTGCTTTCTGTAGACGGTTTGCAGGTTTCTGTAAACGGAACGATTTGGTTTGAGCCAGAATACAGCAATTTGGGAAGTTTAATTAAAACAAAAGGAAAAGATTTTGTTGTTGAATTATTAGATCCAGCCATTAATTCTGCTGCCAGAAGTGTGGTTGGGCGCTATACACCAGAACAGTTATATTCTAGTAAACGAGACGTTATTGAGCAAGAAATTTTAGAGGAAGTACGTAAAGAACTCGACGGCCAATTTTTAAACGTAAAGCGAGTATTGGTTGAAGATGTAACTTTACCAGCTTCTATTAAAGATGCCATAGAGCGTAAATTAAAACAAGAACAAGAATCTTTGGAATATGAGTTTAGGTTAGTTACTGCCCAAAAAGAAGCGCAAAAGCAAATAATAGAAGCAGAAGGAAAAGCACAATCTAATAGAATTTTAAGTGCATCATTAACGGATAAAATTTTGCAAGACAAAGGTATTGAAGCTACTATGAAATTATCTGAATCGCCTAATAGTAAAGTTATTGTTATTGGTTCAGGCGATAGCGGCTTACCAATTATCTTAGGAAATCAGTAAAATAATAAATTTAGCAAATAATGTATTCTTTTAAAGAATATTAATTTAAATTGACTAAATATAAATAATATTAAATTATTTCAAGAATTGTATTTATAATTTGGATTTGATACTATAAATTATAGATATTTGCATAAATAAATTATAACATGACTTTTATTCAAACACATCATCATTTTCATATTTGCTCTCAGGCGAAGTGAAAATGTATTGAATAAAATCAAAATATATTTAAACCCGTTTGAGACAATCAAGCGGGTTTTTTAGTGAAACTCAATTTTAAGAAGTCTAAAGAATGCGCTTAAAATTTTAAGTTGAACTAATCCCGCTGAAGAGCGGGATATGGTTCTCAATCTGGAAAACAGATAAATTAATTAAGATCAAAAAATGAGTAAATTAAGAATTGCAGTGCAAAAATCGGGTCGTTTAAACGAAGATTCGATGCGTTTATTAAAAGATATAGGTATTTCTATAGACAATGGAAAAGATCAATTAAAAGCCTCGGCAAAAGGGTTTCCTGTTGAAGTGTTCTATTTGAGAAATGGCGATATTCCACAATATTTAAAGGATGGCGTTGTAGATGCAGCGATTATAGGTGAGAATGTTTTAATAGAAAAAGGTGAAGGCATTGGTATTGTTGAAAAATTAGGTTTTTCGTCATGCCGCGTATGTATTGCCGTTCCTAAAACTGACGCTTACAATAGCATAAAAGATTTAGAAGGCAAGCGTATTGCAACATCGTACCCAAATACAGTACAACAGTTTTTAAGCAAAAACGGTGTAAAAGCAAATCTTCATATTATTAACGGGTCTGTAGAAATTGCGCCTAATATAGGTTTGGCAGATGCAATTTGCGATATTGTATCCAGTGGAAGTACTTTATTTAAAAATAATTTAAAAGAAGTGGATACCATTTTAAAATCCGAAGCAGTTTTAGCGGTATCTCCAAAACTAAACCAAGAGCGAAAAGCCATATTAGACACCATTCAGTTTAGAATCCAATCGGTTTTAAAAGGAAGAAATTCTAAGTATGTATTGTTAAATGCACCAAACGACAAGTTGCAAGATATTATTGATGTTTTACCAGGAATGAAGAGTCCCACGGTTTTGCCGTTGGCTGAAGAGGGTTGGAGTTCTGTGCACTCTGTAATTAGTAAAAATCAGTTTTGGGATGTTATTGATGATCTTAAAGCAAAAGGAGCACAAGGTATTTTGGTGTGTCCTATTGAAAAAATGGTGCTGTAATATATTTGAGATTTACTTAAAAATGGAAATCTTATAATTTCAACTCAAAGTTAAATTAAGAATGCAAATAATTAATAATCCTAAAAAAAGTGAATGGACGTCTATTTTACAGCGTCCTACACAAACTGTGGATGATATTGAAGGTACTGTAAACAAAATTTTCACAGAGGTATTACATGAAGGAGATAACGCTATAAAAAGATACACAAATAAATTTGATGGCGTAGTATTAGCATCACATGTAGTTACACCTGCTGAAATAGAAACAGCGGTTACACAAGTTTCTGAAAAACTAAAAAGTGCCATTACATTAGCAAAACATAATATTGAAGTATTTCATAAAGCTCAAAAAACATCAAAAATTGAGATAGAAACAACCAAAGGTGTACAGTGTTGGCAGGAAAAACGACCAATTCAAAGTGTTGGTTTGTATATTCCCGGTGGTACAGCACCATTGTTTTCAACAGTTTTAATGTTGGCAATTCCTGCGCAAATAGCAGGTTGTAAAGAGATTGTTTTATGTTCGCCACCTAATACAAAAGGTGCGTTGGCACCAGAAATTTTATTTGCAGCGCAATTGTGTGGTGTTACTAAAATTATAAAAGTTGGCGGTATACAAGCTATTGCAGGCTTGACTTTTGGTACTGAAACCATTCCGAAAGTGTTTAAAATTTTCGGACCAGGCAATCAATTTGTAACGGTTGCAAAACAAATTGCAACAAAACACGGCGTAGCTATAGATATGCCTGCTGGTCCTAGCGAATTATTAGTATTTGCCGATGATACAGCAAACGCGACGTATGTGGCTTCAGATTTGTTAAGTCAAGCAGAACACGGTACAGATAGTCAAGTAATTTTGGTATCTACCTCAAAACGTCTAATTAGTGCTGTTTCAGATGAAGTAACTACTCAATTAGCAGTATTGCCACGTAAGGCCATTGCCGAAAAAGCCATAGCCAATTCAAAATTAATTTATGTAGAAACTGATGATTTAGCTCTAGAGTTAATTGACGAATATGGTCCAGAACATTACATTATTTGT
>CALDUF010000066.1 GCA_937923515.1 uncultured Flavobacteriaceae bacterium | reverse complement strand
CTATTTGTATTACGCGACGACTATCAACCAGCCTTATTATTTATTCGAAAATTCATCTTCGTTATTTTATTAAGCGGCTTAGTGCTATTTTTTGGATTGCGAAAATTTAGAAAATCTGCAAGTACAGCAGGGCGTTTAGGGATGCTCGGTGTCTTAGCTCTATTCTTTGGGGTGTTGTATGTGGTAGGTTGGCATTTTAAAATGTACGACTACATGAAAACCTACAATGTATTTAATCATTTAAATAAAGTTGAAATTAATACGCTGCCCTTAACGCAAAATGAACGGATACAACCTTTAAGAAACGTGTTTTCTATGGCGAACGAAAGCGTTGGGGAAACTAAAGATGTATCCTTACCACATTTGGTAAGAGTTGGTAACGAGAATAAATGGACCATGGCCATACAACCAACAGAAAAGTATGTTTGGCAAGGTATGACCGATAATACTGAGGAGGTTTTTGCCGTATCCAGTACAACGCCGTTTCCAAGGTTTTCTAGTGAAAATAGAATTCCAGTAACGTTTTCAATTGGGGAATCTTTAAAGTTTAGCAGAAACACCTACAATGCCGTAGTACAACGGTTTAATATCTTGCAATTATTTACACTAGAGCCAAGTGATACCTATTACATGAAAAATGATGCTGGTGCTTGGGTACAAGTGGTAAGTTTAATTAAATGGAAAGGCTTTTTATTTCCTTACCCAACCTTTGGTGGTGTTATGGTAATTGATAATGGCGCGCACGATTTTAATGATTATATAGAGCGTATTTTGATTGGTAAAGGCACGTATATTGGTCCTGAAAACATGAAAAATCATAGCTATTTAACACGACAAAATACACTAGCTGAAAGCGTATCACGATTGCAAGCAGAATCTTTAAAGTTTTTAGGAGGCTTTAGCGACCCACTGCCTTGGAATATGAAAACTGCAGTAAAAATACCAGAAATGCCTAAAGATCAAAACCAACAACCTTACGTTACAGATTTTGATTTTTCTGATAGTGCAACAAATGCTTACAGTGGTTTGTACCATTGGTTTGGATTAGAGCCAGTAGGCGAGCAACGTACTAGTTTAAGCTATAGCGTTTTTGTGCCTGCAGATGGTACAGATACTTTGTTTTATTACGATCATGCATCAAAAAAGCAAGGTTATGCAGGCGTTTCGGCAATGCCGTTAAAAGTACAAGAATCGCGAAAGGAGTACGATTGGTCTGCCAATACTCCTGTAGAGTTTCGCCCTTACATCAAAAACATTGCTGGCAAAAAGCGTATGTTTTTTATGGGAACCGTATCTTCAATAAGCGATAAAAACGCACAACAATTTGATGGTTCAGCAACACCAGATTTGGTACTTATTGATAGCGAATACCGCGATGTAATTTGGATTGATGTAAAACACCCAAGCCAATGGGACAAAATGGTGTATGAGCAGTTAAATGAAGCATGGAGAGCTAGTGAAGGTATTGGTTATTATTTTGCGGAAGACACAAAAACTATTGATATGGTTCAGCAAACTGCTGATTCAACTTTACGTATTCCTGAGAAGGATAAAAAAGCAGAAGAAATTGAAAAACTTCAAAAACAAATAGATTCATTAAAAGCTATAAATAACTAATAGATTAGTGCATATTGTAACATTAAATGTTGGTGGATGACTAATAAGTTAAACATCACTATTATGCGTTACATATGGGTTTATATAGAATGTCATCTACGTAAAATAGGCCTAAAAAAACTATACGTGAAACGTGGTAGCATCCCGTATTCAACAGCGTTTAAAGGCATATCAAAACATTTTGTTTTTAATAAAGATATTGATAGTGAAGTATACATAAATACTGTAATAAAAATACTGATGTTATTGTTTTGTGTGTTTTTGTGTTTCCACTTAATACTAAAAATAAAGCATCATAATAAATACCATTATCACAATATTCATGATACAAGTATTGCAGATTTAAAGGCCTTTAATTTTTTGATTGATTCTGGAAAAGAGAGACTTGCACAAGGAAATATTCAAGGCGCATATTCAGAGTTTATTTTGGCGAGTAATATACAGCCTAATCACCAGGAATTACAACAACTTATTATTGAAACATCAAGTATTCTTTGTACCACAAATCTAGAGTCTTGCGAAGCATTGGATAAACAACTTAAATGCAATATGTAATACGTTTTACTTTTAAAGCTCATATGTTTTTATAAAAATAATTTTATAGCATTTTAACAAAATTTTAATTGAAGTTTAAGTTGCTTGTTTTTAGTGTGTTAGTTATTTTTGATTTGTAATTTATCTATGTTGAAGATCTAAAATCACAACTCAAGCGTATATGATTTTGAAAGCGATAAGTAATCGTCTTTTTCAAATTTAAAAAAGCTAGAACTACTTTACTGTAGTTAAATATTAACAAAAAACACATTAACAATTATGGAAAATAAGAGTAACAACGGTTTAAAAGTAGGATTAGGAATAGCATTGGTTTTATTTTTAGCTACTGGATTTTATACTATGAATTTGTATAAAGAAAGTAACGAGACAAAAAAGACACTTAATGAGGAAAAACAATTGGTAATGAATGATTTGAATGCAATGGCTAAACAATATGACGAGGCAATTGCTGATAACGATATTACGAATAAAGATTTGATTGAAGCCAGAGATCGTATTCAAGGATTAATAGATTCTTTAAGAATTTCTGAAACAAACGTTAAGAGTTTATGGCGATACAAATCAAAATATGCCAACTTGCAAAAAGAAATGGATGTGTTGTTGGCTCAAAATGATTCGCTTAGAATTGAGAATTCTTATTTAGCTACGTCACTAGATAGTACACGTGTTAGGCTAGAAGAGAGCTCTGTATTTAGAGATTCGTTGCTTGTGCAAAATACGGCACTTGCCGAAGTGGTAGAAAATGCATCTATATTAAACACAGTAGATTTAAAAGGTTTTGGCGTAATAGAAAGAACTTCTGGAAAACTTATTCCTACTGAAAGAGCTAGACGCGCAGATAAAATAAGAGTTTGTTTTACAGTTGCTAAAAACCCTTTAGTACAAAAAGGCGATCAAGAACTATACGTTCAAGTAATTGATCCTAACAATAATATTTTAGGAGCTAACCAACAGGTGGTATTTGGAAACAAAACATTAAATTATAGTGTAGTAAGCAAGTTTAACTACGAAAATTCTAACTTAAACGTATGCGAATTTGTAACTGCTAGTGGAGATAATGATTTTGAAAAAGGACGTTACATTGTTAATGTATTCAATCAAAAAGATTTAGTATCAAGTTCAGAGTTTACTATGAAATAGAAATTTGAGATAAATTTTATTTAGAAAAGCCCAAAAGTGAAAACTTTTGGGCTTTTTTATGCCTAAAAATGAGAAATTTGTGTCATACATAGGTTTTTTTTTCGTCTTATAAAAACAAGTTTTATATTGCGTGTACCAACCAACCCAAGTAACCCAATGTTTGATTATGAGAAATTCTCAGACTCTTTTGGTGATATACCAGAAGAAGCTATAATTAAGATTAAAGAAATTTCAGAATTTAAAACCTATAAATCCAATTTTCAAATAGATGAATTTGGTAAGATGCCTTCTAAAGTTTATTTATTAATATCAGGAGTAATGCGTTGCTATATTACTTCAGAAACTGGTAAAGAGTTTAATAAGAGTTTTTTCTTTCCTATGAGTTTTGCAGGCTCTCTAACTGCATTAATAACAAATAAACCATCTAAAATAGTTTACGAAACTATTACTGCTTGTAGTGTTTATGAAATTGATTATAATAAACTAAAAGCCCTGTGTGAAAAGGATATCTTAATAAGCAATCTGTATAGAGGTATTTTAGAAAAAGTTTTTGTACACTATGAGAAGCGTCAATTAGAGTTAATTTCTTTGAATGCCTCTCAAAGGTATCAAAGATTAAAAGACGATATTCCTGATATTGACAAAGTAGTGCCGCAATATCATATAGCCTCTTATTTAAGCATAACACCTGTTCAACTTAGTAGAATAAGAAAAAAAATAAAAGAATCGTAGAATAAACAAATGTTAAGCTATATAATTATTGATAATTATATATTTGCTATTCTCTTAAATGTGTTTTAAGATTAATAGCTAATCAACCCAAAAAAGCAGGTAATATTACCTGCTTTTTTATTGCTCTAATTTTGTCTAGATTATTTTAATGCACCCACCATATTCTCTGGTTTTACCCAAGCATCATAGTCTTCGGCTGTTACATAACCTAAGTTTATTGCTTCTTCTTTAAGCGTAGTACCATTTTTATGAGCTGTGTTAGCAATTTCTGCTGCTTTATAATACCCTATTTTTGTATTAAGCGCTGTTACAAGCATTAGCGAGTTGTTTAAAAGTTGTTTAATTACTTCATGATTTGGTTTTATACCAACAGCACAGTTAACATCAAAACTAACACAGGCATCACCAATTAATTGTGCAGATTGTAAAACGTTTGCTGCCATTACAGGCTTAAATACATTTAATTCATAGTGGCCTTGAGTACCACCTACCGTAACCGCAACATCATTACCCATAACTTGTGCACATACCATAGTAAGCGCTTCACATTGCGTAGGGTTTACTTTTCCGGGCATAATAGAACTACCAGGTTCGTTAGCAGGTATAATTATTTCTCCAATTCCAGAACGCGGTCCAGAGGCCATCATTCTTATATCGTTTGCAATTTTATTTAAGGATACCGCTATTTGCTTCAATGCACCATGCGTTTCTACTAAGGCATCGTGTGCCGCTAAAGCTTCAAATTTATTTGGAGCAGTTACAAAAGGTAATTTTGTAAATTCAGCAATATATTCTGCCACGCGTTTGCTGTAGCCTTTTGGTGTGTTTAAACCTGTACCAACAGCGGTACCGCCCAAGGCAAGCTCGCTTAAATGTGATAGCGTGTTTTTCAACGCTTTTAAGCCATGATCTAGTTGGGCCACATACCCCGAAATTTCTTGACCAAGCGTTATTGGTGTTGCATCCATAAGATGCGTTCTACCTATTTTTACAACAGTATTATAGTCGGTTGATTTTTTATGTAATGTATCTCTTAATTGTTTTACACCAGGAATAGTTGTTTCTACAATCTTTTTGTAAATCGCAATGTGCATTCCAGTAGGGAAGGTATCGTTTGAAGATTGTGATTTATTAACATCATCGTTAGGTTGAATAGTCTTTTCACCTTCACCTATAATTTTACCAGCTAATTGGTGTGCTCTGTTAGCAATAACCTCATTTACATTCATATTACTTTGAGTACCAGAACCTGTTTGCCAAACCACTAACGGAAATTGGTCGTCGTGCTTCCCTTCTAAAATTTCATCACAAACTTGTGCGATAAAATCTCGCTTTTCTATATCTAAAACTCCAAGTTCACAATTGGTATAAGCTGCTGCTTTTTTTAAATACGCAAACCCATAAACAATTTCTAGGGGCATTGATGCACTAGGCCCAATTTTAAAGTTATTCCTAGAACGCTCTGTTTGCGCTCCCCAAAGTTTATCGGCAGGTACTTTTACCTCACCCATTGTATCTTTTTCTATTCTAAAACTCATTTTGTTGGATATTAAAAAGTAAGTCGCAAAGTTAGTGGTTTTACAGCGGTTTTAATTATGAATTATATGAGTTTTTTCATCTGGTTTTTAACATTTAAATAACTAATTTTTTATGGTTAGGATTCTTAATACTATTAATTTAGTAGGAATAAGATTTATATAAAATAACGACATAAAAAATAAGTATTATGGCAACAATTAGATTAGGAGATGAAGCTCCAAATTTTAATGCAAAAACAACAGAAGGCAACATAAATTTTCACGACTGGTTAGGCGATAGTTGGGGTATTTTATTTTCGCATCCGGCAGATTATACACCAGTTTGTACTACCGAACTTGGTACAGTAGCTAAATATACAGATGAATTTAAAAAACGCAACGTTAAAGTTGTAGCATTAAGTGTTGATGGTTTAGAGTCTCATAAAGGATGGATTGGCGATATTAATGAAACGCAAAACACAGAAGTTAATTTCCCGATTATTGCTGATGAAGACAGAAAAGTATCTGAACTTTATGATATGATACACCCCAATGCAGATAGTAAACTTACTGTGCGATCGGTTTTTGTTATTGGTGACGATAAAAAAGTAAAGCTAATAATTACGTATCCTGCGTCTACAGGTAGAAATTTTGATGAACTACTAAGAGTAATTGATTCATTACAACTTACGGCATACCATAAAGTGGCTACACCTGCAAATTGGAATAATGGTGAAGACGTAGTTGTGTCTCCAGCAATTGCTACAGAAGATATACCAAGTATGTTCCCAAAAGGACACAAAGTGGTTAAGCCTTATTTAAGAACTACGCCGCAACCAAATCTAGACTAGTTGAAAAAACTGTTAATAATTTTTGATTTGGTATTGTAAAACAACTTGCTTTATGCTAAATTTGCAAAACATTAATAAACGCTTACAATGTTTGAATTTGACCAGTATTTAGGATTTTTAGCTTTTTTAACCATTTTAACCATAGGATTTTGGTTAATGATTTTTTTATTAACTTTTGTAATCCCTTATTGGATTGGAGGGTCTTTAATAGAAAGATTAAAAGAAATTAGAGAAGAAAAGAAAGCAAAGCGTATGCAAGGATAAGCTTTACTACAACACTATAATAAAAAGGGAAACATTATGTTTCCCTTTTTTTATATGCTAGACTAAAGAATATCTAAAATTTGTGATGGCGGTCTACCAATTACAGCTTGTTTGCCATTGATTACAATAGGGCGTTCTATTAATTTTGGATGTTTTATCATGGCTTCAATTATGGCATCGTTACTTAAGGTTTTTCCTTTAAAGTCCGATTTCCAAATGGGTTCATTTTTTCGAATTAAATCAATAGGAGCAATACCTAATAAATCAATAATAGAGGTTAGTTCCTGTTTCGAAGGTGTATTTTCTAAATACTTTACAACTTCAAAATCTTTTCCAGATTGCTCTAAAATTTCAATGCCTTCACGAGATTTTCTGCATCGGTTATTGTGAAAAATTTTTATCATTACAGGATAATATTATAGGTTTTTAATTCTGAAAGCAATTGTACTGGGTTTTTAAAATGAATGCCGTTTATATGTAAACTATTGGCCATTTCAATATTTTTTAAGTTATCATCAATAAAAATTGATGTTTCAGGTTGAATATTAAAACGGTTTAGTGTAATGTCGAAAATTGCTCTATATGGTTTTCTAGTTTTTTCATCACCAGACACTACAATACCTTCAAACCAATTTAAAAACTCAAAGTGCTTTTGCGCTATTGGAAAAGTTTCTGCGCTCCAGTTAGTAAGCGCTATTACTTTATACTTTTTTGTGTCTAAGCATTTTCTTAAAATGGACACAGTACCTTCAATAGCACCAGCAAGCATTTGCTCCCAGTCATCATAATACATACGAATGTAATGTTCATATTCTGGAAATTTAGCAATTAAATCTGCTGTAGCTTTGGCTATTGGGTATCCTGCATCTTGATTTTCATTCCATGCCATGGTGCAAACATTTTCTAAAAACCATTGCATTTGTTTTTTGTCGCCATTAAACGCATCTAAAAACACATATTCAGGATTCCAATCAATTAAAACACCACCAAGATCAAAAATTATAGTATCTATTGTTTTCATAATTGGCTGTCGTCTTCCACTTTTTGCCCCATCATCATTAAATAGGCTTTTAAAAACGCATCAATATTACCATCCATAATGGCATCTACATTTCCAGTTTCATGATCAGTTCTTACATCTTTTACTAATTTATAAGGGTGCATTACGTAATTTCTAATTTGGCTACCCCATTCAATCTTCATCTTACTTGCTTCAATATCTTCACGTTGCGATAATTGTTTTTGAAGTTCAATTTCGTATAATTGAGATTTTAGCATTTGCATAGCTCTAGACCTGTTGTCGTGTTGCGAGCGTGTTTCAGAACAAGAAATTTGTATGCCAGATGGCTTATGTGTTAACTGTACTTTGGTTTCTACTTTATTAACATTTTGTCCGCCAGCACCACTAGATCGGGCAGTTGTAATCTCAATATCTGCCGGGTTTATTTCAATTTCAATAGTATCATCTACCAATGGATATACGTAAACCGAAGCAAAACTTGTATGGCGTTTTGCGTTACTATCAAATGGCGATATACGCACTAAACGATGCACACCGTTTTCACCTTTTAGCCAGCCAAAAGCAAAATCGCCCTCAATTTCTAAAGTTACTGTTTTTATACCAGCAACGTCACCTTCCTGAAAGTTGAGTTCCTTTACTTTAAAACCACTTTTTTCAGCATACATAAGGTACATGCGCATTAGCATGCTGGCCCAATCGCAACTTTCTGTACCTCCAGCTCCAGCAGTAATTTGTAATACAGCACTTAGGCTATCACCTTCTTCAGAAAGCATGTTTCTAAATTCTATATCTTCTAGTAAAGTAGCGGCTTTATTATAACGATTTTCTACATCTTCTTGTGTGGCTTCATCCTCTTTAAAGAATTCGTAGATAACTTCTAAATCTTCAATTAATGTTTTGACATCATTGTAATCTTGCACCCATTTTTTCTTAACCCGTATAGATTTCATAATAGCTTCTGCAGCCTTTGGATCATTCCAAAAATTGTGGTCGAAAGTTTGTTCTTCTTCGTTTTGTATTTCTATAAGTTTAGCATCTATGTCAAAGATAGTGCCTAAGCTTGTCTAGGCGTGTATTAAGGTTTTTAATGTTGTCGGTTGTTATCATTTATATTTCGTTTGTAGCAAAAATATGTTTAAATCTTTTTAATGCATACTTTATCTCTGGATATTTATAGATGATTTTTATTGAATTGTCGATTTTATTAAAATACCGCATATATTAAACTTATTTTTGAACTTAAATAAGGTGTATTTGAGATGAAATTTGATAATGATGCACGAATAAGAAGTACTTATGTTTTTAAAATTATTTTTCAATCCTTTAGTATAGCAGCATTACCTACGTTATGTATAAATTGGTTTTTAAACGAATATTAGATTTAGTTCTTGCTAGTATTGCAGCTGTTATGCTGTTTCCTGTTTTTATTATAGTTCATGTTATTTTAATGTTTGTAAACAACGGAAAACCCTTTTTCTTACAGCCACGTCCTGGTAAAAACGAACGTGTATTTAAAATTCTGAAGTTTAAGACAATGACTGATAAGACAGACGATAATGGTAATTTATTGCCGAATGAATTACGAATGACGCGTTTTGGATCGTTTTTAAGACGCTCCTCTTTAGATGAAATACCACAATTAATTAATGTTTTAAAAGGCGATATGAGTTTAGTAGGACCAAGACCACTAAGAGTACGTTATTTGCCTTATTACACTAAAGCAGAATCTATTAGGCATACCGTTAAACCAGGCGTTACAGGTTTAGCTCAAGTATCTGGTAGGAATTCTTTAAGTTGGGACGATAAGTTAGCTATTGATATTAAATACGTAAAATCACTATCATTAGTAGCAGATGTGTCAATTTTAATTAAGACTGTGATTAAGGTTTTTGCTAATAACTCAAATGATATTGAATTGGGCAGTACTACGTTAAATTTTGATGAGTATAGAATAAAATATAGCAAGAATGATTAGTGTTTTTAGCATTTTAGAATAGAATTTTTCATTTAAACTAAAAGAAATTATAAGTGTGAGCGAAATATATGGTAGTAATGGTGTTAAGTTTCAGTTAGTTTAGTAATAATTATATATGTCACACAAATATTCAGTTTTAATCCCCGATGGCAATAAGCATACATTATTGTATGTAGCTAATTCTTTCTCCAAGGTTAAAGGTGTAAAATTGTATACTATGGCTTTCGACAAAAGATCTGCAATGAAATTTTCTAGATACATTTACAATTATAGTTATTATAAAAAACCAGAAACAGATTTAGAATGGGTAAATAACATTAATACAGAAATTGAAAAGCATGATATAGATCTTATCATGCCAGTTTTTGAAGAAGGTATTAGAATATTAATTGAACATAAAACCCATTTAAAACATCCAAATAAGCTTTGTGTATTGCCTAATTTGAAAGATTTTTTAATAGCAAACAACAAAGGAAAGCTTTATAACCACTTAGAAAAAAATAATTTTAGTAAGCCAAATAGTATAATAGTTGAAAACAATATTCAAACTAATCTAAACGCATTATTAAATAAAATAAAGTTTCCTGTAGTGGTTAAACCTGTTGAAGGTTATGGTGGCGGATTAAAAGTGGCATTATATAAAGACAAAAAGAGCTGTATAGATTTTTTTGAAAATACAGAACTTGATTGTAATTACATTGTACAAGAGTATATAAATGGTTATGACGGCGGGTGCAGCGTATTGTGTAAAGAAGGGGTGGTGCTGCATTATACAATGCAAAAGGCAATTATGAAAGGGGGTAATAATTTTGCGCCTTTAGTAGCTTTAGAATTTTTTTATGATGAAAAGTTGTTGGAACAGATTAAAAGATTAATGAAGTCTTTAAACTGGTCGGGCGTTTGTCATATAGATGTTAGATACGACGATTTTGATAAAACCTATAAAATACTGGAAATAAATGCGAGATTTTGGTCCTCTTTGGAAGCTTCTACTTTGGCAGGCACCAACTTTCCAGATTTGTATGCATCTTTAAGTTTGGGAAAAACTTTAGAAACACAAGCATATTCCAAAATTAAATTCTACAATTTAAAAGGATTAATTAAAGGTTTAAAACAAAGAAAAAAAGAATTATTCAATATCAATTTTATATTAAATAATACGCCTATGGGTTTTGCTTTAAAAGATCCTTTACCTATGGTCTATAAATTTATATCAAGAACAATAGTTATTATAATGAAAAAACAATAAACTACTGCTTGTGATACTCATTAACAACTTTTCTTCTTTTGCCTGAAGATAGCGGTGGGACTTCTTCAACATATTCAACCTTAATATTTGCGTCTGCTCCAAGATCTTCTTTAAAAAGTGAAATAAGTTTACTTTCGAATTTAAACTCTCCTTTGGGATTAAGTTTAATAGTATAACTCTTTTCGCCTTTTTGAATAAATTGGTACTGATTCAAAAATTTATAATAATTATAAAACTTGGTGTATACCATGAATGAAGATAAAAGATTACCTTTCGTATCATAAATTAAATCCATCTTCCTACCTTCAATATGCTTAAGTTTTAAAACACCATTTTCCCCATAACTAGCCACAGCAATATCGCCAGTGTCATATCGTATCAAAGGCATGCTGTAATTAAATAAATCTGTAATTACAAGTCTTCCAGAAGTTCCTGGTTTAGCGGGCTCATCATTATCTAAATTTAAAATTTCTACATAATAACTAGCATGGTTTAGCGTAAACTCATTAGGAGAGTTCAACGTTTGATGCGCAATAATACCTACCTCTTCGCTAGAATATCTAGATAAAACATTTGTATTTAGATGTTTGCCTAGAGTTTCCTTAACATAGGGGTTTAAGTATTCTGAATTGGCAATAATTGATGAAATGTTTGCATTATCAATATTAATGTCTTTAACATCTATATTTTGGCATATAGTTTCTAAAGCAGATGAAAAACCTAATATGTTTTTTTTGGCTTTATTGGATTTTAATTTCTCAAACAAAACTTGAACTCTGCTTTTATCTAACCTAGTAATATCAAACTGCTCTACGTTTTGAATAAATGCTTTAATGCTGTTTTTTTTGTTATGGTTTCTCCAAACTTCTAATTCTAATAGTTTAGTTCCAATTGTATAACCAGCCAATTTAGCAAAGTATATAACATCTGCTGTGTTTCTATTTCTTTTATTTTTATTGTGAAATAGGAAAAAAGGGACTCCTGTAGATCCACTGGTTGAAACCTTAAAAAGTTTGTTATCTATAAAATCTTTTGATTTAAAATCTTCAAAATTATCTTGAACTACAGTTTTCTTAATAATTGGAAAATCTTGGATAGATTTAAAGTCTTCATATTTTTTGTAAAAGGGTGTGGAGTTTATAGCATGATTTAAAATTTTATTAAGATTTTTATTTTTCGCCTTAACAGAAGCATCACTTTCAGGAAACTCAATTATAGATTTTATCTCATTGTGATGTTTTTTTATTTGCCCTCCTTTTAAAGCGTCGACATACCAAAATATTTTTTCTCTTAAAGACATAGATTTTATAATAGCTTGCAATTTTTTCAAAAAAAAACCTAAATGGAATTACAATTCCATTTAGGTTTAATATATAATTGTTAATATACGGTAATTTAATTTTTAAGTAATACTACCAAGTATATTCACATAATTCACCACCGTGAGTACTTGTTCCACTAACAACTTCAAATACACCTCTTTTGAATCCAGGACCAATATTGATGTAACAGTTTGTGTTAAAGCAAGTATAATAACAGTGCTCTGTGAAAATGTATAAGAATTTACCAAAAGAACCATCATGGTTTACACCTTGTATAGTGAATTCTTCACCTGGTTGTAATACTTTATCAAAGATTTTTACACCCCAATTTGTGTTCTCGTATCTTTGGTAAAATTTAATTCTTGTAGCATTATGCCAGTTAAATTTAAGTGTTACCTCATCAACATCACCTGTACAATCATTACAAGTTTCTTTAGCAGGAACTTCTTTAGATATGATTATTGATTGCTTTCCTTCTGGTACTAAAACAATACCTAATTTTTGACCAGCAGTTGGAACAAAACCATCACCATTTTGTGTAGCTAAATCAGCTAATTCTTGACCTTTAACAACGTTATCAGAATCGTTATTCCAAGAACCAATAGGAGAAGTTAAATAAGTACATACTTGACAAACTGAATCGTCAACTAATAACCACATAGCGTATTGAATGTGTCCAAAAGTATATGTACCTCCACTTGGGCTATCAGTACCAATAATAGATTGGTTTAATAACCAGTTTACTTTATCAAAGTTTTCTGGTTTTTCAAAAACACCAGCAGGAAGTTCTCCTAAACTAGAGTATACGTCAAAATCAAGAGGACCTTCAACATCTAAACTTAAATCTTGATCTACACAATAAGCTAAGATATCTGATCCAGCTAAGTTAGTATCGTGTATTGTTAAATCAAAATAAGCGTTAGCTGTAAGGCTAGGCTTTGCTGTAGTACTTGCGCTTACAGTAGTAGGTAGGCTAGCTACAAGAGCATCAATGTCTCCTTCTGGAGCAGCTTTAGATGCAGTAGCAACACTAAATTGTAAACCTTCACCAGAAGGTCTAGTTACTAATTTTTCGCTATCCTCATTCATTATTAATTCAGGATCAAGCTCAGCAATAGATGTTAATTCTTGCGATTCAACTAGTAGCTCAGAAGAAGTTTCTTCTGCAACATTGTCTTTTTGACAAGAGAAAAACATAACGGCTACACCAAGTAGCAATAATAGATTTTTTTTCATAATTTTTAAATTTGTGTTTATCAGATTAATTGTTATTCGGTGTAAATTTATAAAAAGACCTATCCCGCCAATTAATTTTTTGTTAAAACAGCTATTTTTTCGATTAATAGATTAAACCCTTTTTTTTACTGATAAATAGATAAAAAGCTTTTTTTTTAGACAAATTGTTTTTTTGTGATTTCTGTAATCCTATATATAATAAGGCTTAGAGGCGTTCTAAATGTATGTATTCTTTATAATGGCTAGAGAATTTAATAGTATAGGGTTTTCTATATTATAGTTTATTTTTAATATTTTTATTCACTATGATAATAGACTTAAGAAGTGATACCGTTACCAAACCATCAAGTGAGATGTTACGTGTAATGATGGAGGCCCACGTAGGCGATGATGTATTTCGTGAAGATGCTACAGTAAATAAACTAGAGGCTAGAGTTGCTAGTATGTTTGGTAAAACGCACGCATTGTTTTTTCCCAGCGGTACTATGGCCAACCAAACAGCAATAAAATTACATACCAACCCAGGAGATCAAGTAATATGTGATAAATATGCTCATATTTTTAATTATGAATCTGGAGGTGCAGCATTTAATAGTGGTGTTTCTTGCAACTTAATTGATGGGGTAAGAGGTATGTTTACAGCAGCAGATGTGATAAACGCAATCAACCCAAAAGCGTATTATTATAGTAATACAAGTTTGGTTGAAATTGAGAATACAACAAATAAAGGTGGTGGAGCTTGTTGGAACTTTAATGAAATTGTAAATATTAAAAACGTATGTGTTGCTAACAATTTAGGATTGCACTTAGATGGTGCTAGATTGTGGAATGCATTAATAGCTAATAACGAAACGCCCAAACAGTATGGTGAGGTTTTCGATACCATTTCAGTTTGTTTTAGTAAAGGTTTGGGTTGCCCTGTAGGATCTATATTGGTTGGAAATGACGATATAATGAAGGATGCCATTAGAATAAGAAAAATTTTTGGAGGTAATATGCGACAAGCAGGCTATTTAGCTGCTGCGGCCTTATATGCTCTAGATAATAATATGAAGCGTTTAACTCAAGACCATATTAAAGCAAA
>CALDUF010000065.1 GCA_937923515.1 uncultured Flavobacteriaceae bacterium | reverse complement strand
CACTTGCATATTTGCACCAAACTTGCCCGTTTGTATGCTTTTATTTAAAACACGCTGTAGTGTTGCAACAAAGTTCTCGTATAATGGGATTGCAACATCGGGTTTGGCTGCTTTAATGTAGCTTGGGCGATTGCCTTTTTTGGTAGCTGCGTGAAGTGTAAACTGACTTACAACAATAATGTCGCCATCAATATCTTGAACAGACGCATTCATAACCCCATTTTCGTCTCCAAAAATTCTAAGATTTACAATTTTATTACAGAGCCAATCTATATCTTCTTGAGTATCGTCTTTTACTATGCCCAAAAGCACTAAGAGACCATTTTTTATTGCAGCTACATTTTCGCCTTTAATGGCAACACTTGCTTTTGATACGCGTTGTATAACTACCTTCATTGTTACACCTAAAATAGTTTTTTACTCTAAATCTTGTTTATTACAACTAGTCACTACCTACTGAATACTGCCTACTGAATACTGCTAACTAGTTATCCCAAATATCAGTTCTATAATTTTCATCTTCGCCTTCTAATATTTGCACATAACTGCGGTATCTAGAATAAGCAATCTCATCATCTTCTAAAGCATCTTTAACTGCGCATTTAGGTTCTTGTAAATGCAAACAGTTATTAAACTTACAGTCTTGCTTCAATGCAAAAATCTCAGGAAAATAATCACCTACTTCTTCCTTATCCATATCTACTACACCAAACCCTTTTATACCAGGCGTATCAATTATTTTGCCTCCAAAACTGGTATCAAACATTTCGGCAAATGTGGTAGTATGTTGCCCTTGCATGTGTTGGTTAGAAATTTCTTTGGTTTTTAAGTTTAGTGTAGGCTCAATAGCATTTACTAATGTAGATTTACCAACACCAGAGTGGCCTGCAAACATGCTTACCTTACCCTTCATAATTTTCTTAACCTTATCAATATGTTGTCCTGTTTTGGCTGAAATACCAATACATTCATATCCTATTTTTCTATAAACATGGGCTAAGTATTTTACTTCTAGCAAAGTGTCTTCACTATAAGTATCAATCTTATTAAACAGTAATATTGTTTTTATAGAATACGCCTCTGCAGTTACTAAAAAACGATCTATAAAACTTGTAAGCGTTGGCGGATTATCTATAGTAATCATCAAAAATACCTGATCAATATTTGCTGAAATTATATGCGTTTGTTTCGATAAATTAACCGATTTACGCACAATATAATTGGTTCTATTATGAATATTATATATAACACCCGAAACATCATCACTATTCGTTTCTAACTCAAAATCTACAATATCACCAACAGCTATTGGATTGGTGCTTTTAATACCCTGTATCCTAAATTTCCCCTTTATTCTGCATTGATACGCGTCTCCTAACGGAGTTTTTACCGTATACCAACTACCTGTAGATTTATAAACGCGTCCTGTCATATAATAAATTATATCACAAAATAACGACTTTTAAATTGATTTGATTACTCTACAATTGCTTTTTTAGCGGCTATATGCTCACCATTGGCGCTAATAACTACAAGATATATGCCTGATGAATGCGTACTTAAATCTAAACGCAATATTTTATTTTGAGGTTTAGCAGATATTGTTTTTACCAATTGCCCAGAACTATTAAAAACTTGCATTTTTGTAGCTGCGTAATCTTGAAAAAATTTAATTTGAAACTTCCCTGTTTGCGAAGGGTTTGGATATAATTGCGATATCAGTTTTGAGGGGTTCGCAACACTTTCAGCCTTTTCTAAACTTTCGTTCAAATCATAACATTCTGTTGTACAAGCAACTACTCCATAACAACTAATAGCTCTACAATATGTTGATGCAAATGCAATTACCTCTACTTCATCTAAGACCATACTACCGCTTAACCCAACGTTTATATACTTTTGATTACCCACAGGTAATTCTTGTGAATTAAAACCTAAATAAGACACCACTAGCGTATCGGTTTTTTTAACTTTTAATTCAAAATCGCCATCAATATCTGAAATTGTACCACTATCAGAATTTTTAATCAAAATAGAAGCACCTATAAGTGGGTATTCTTCGTGGGTAATAGTACCAGTAATTGTAATTTGTGAAAAGCAACTAAATGTAATACATGCCATTGCTAAAGTAATTTTTAATGTCATAATAGGTAATTTTTTTGTTATTGTAGCAAACCTAAACCAAAGCACAACGTTGTAAAACCGCAAATGAGTAAATGCCGCATTGCAATGAGAGAACTTACTATTTCATAAAAAAATTAATCTAAAGCAGCTTATTGTGTAAGATTTTTCTATTTTGCATCCTTATTTCAAACTTTCAAAATCAACACCATGAAAAAACTTTTATTCTCGCTATTATTTTTACTTTTTGTTTGCAACGTAAAAGCGCAAACTAGTCTTTATGAAAACCCAAAGTTTGATTCTATAGCAAAATCACATAAAATTATTGCCGTAGTGCCGTTTAAGACTCAAGTTAAGTTAAGGCCTAAACAAATGAAAGATATGGATGACGAGAAACTTAACAGACTTGAAAAAGCAGAAGGCGAGGGCATACAAACCGCTATGTACTCTTGGTTTTTAAAAAGAAAAAAGAGAGGTAAACTTCAAAACCTAGAAGTTCAAGATCCAAAAGTTACAACCGCACTTTTAAAGAAAAAAGACATCGATTACAATACTATTACCGATTATACACCACAGGAGCTAGCAATCATATTGGGTGTAGATGCCGTTATAACGGGCGACTATGAAACAGACAAACCAATGTCTGAAGGTGCATCTATAGCCTTAGGCCTACTAGTAGGCTTCTGGGGATCAACCAATAGTGCAGTTGTAAACATGAGTATAAACGACGCTGCAAACGGAACATTACTTTGGAATTACAATAAAAAAGTACGCGGTAGCATTGGTAGTTCTCCCGAAGATTTAATCAATATTTTGATGAGAAAAGCCTCAAGAAGGATGGCCTACACTAAAAACGACTAATTTTTTATTACTAAAAAAGCCTCCTAAAAAGGAGGCTTTTTTATATCAATTAAGCTGGTATATTACCCATTAATCACCTTCTCTTGATGATTTATAGATTCTTGGTGCACCGCTTTAAACATTCTTAAAATAAATTCTTCGCTTAAGCCATGTTGCTCACCTTCTAGCACCATTTTACCTAAAATCTCATTCCAACGTTTAGACTGTAACACAGCAACGTTTTTCTGTTTTTTAAGAGCACCTATACTATCCGAAGTTTTCATACGCTGTCCTAACAATCCAAGAATTTGGTTGTCTACCACATCAATCTGCGCTCTTAAGTTATTTAATGTACTATTGTACTCTTCCTCTTCATTAGATTCTTTTCTAATTTTCAAATCCTTCATAATTTGAACCAATGTAGCTGGTGTTACCTGTTGTGCAGCATCACTCCAAGCATTATCAGGATCGTAATGCGTTTCAATCATCAACCCATCAAAATTTAAATCTAGTGCGGTTTGCGAAACATCAAAAACCATATCGCGTTTTCCTGTAATATGCGACGGGTCGTTAATTAAAGGAATATCTGGAAATCTATTTTGAAACTCAATAGCCAATTGCCATTCAGGTATATTTCTGTATTTCGTTTTCTGGTATGTAGAAAACCCTCTGTGAATCGCTCCAATATTTTTAACACCAGAACTGTAAATACGCTCAATACCACCTAACCATAACGATAAATCTGGATTCACCGGGTTTTTAATTAAAACAGGCTTATCAGTACCTTGTAAAGCATCTGCAATTTCCTGCATAATAAATGGAGAAACTGTAGAACGTGCACCAATCCAAAGCATATCAATATCATGCTCTAAGGCTAATTTTACGTGCGCCGCATTAGCAACCTCAGTACAAACCTTCATACCAGTTTCAGCCTTAACTTTTTGTAACCACTTTAAACCTAAAGCACCAACACCTTCAAAATTACCAGGGCGTGTTCTAGGTTTCCAAATACCAGCTCTAAAGTAGCTTACATCTGTATCTTTTAGCTCATGAGCTATTTTTAAAACTTGCGCTTCGGTTTCTGCGCTACAAGGCCCTGCAATTACTAACGGATGATCTAATCCTAAATCATCTAACCAGGTTCTCATTTCTTTCTTGTTTTCCATTTTTACTTAATATTTAGCTACTTAAGCTATTTACGTTTACTATTTAATTTTTGTTCTTTGTTACTCTACTTATTTGGGCGTTACCTTCGCAAAAAAGCTTCGGTCGGGCTTTACGCTGCAAGTCCTCGCTCCGTGCCTCCGCTGTGGGCTTTCCACTGCAATCCCTAACGCGGGTGTACTTGCTAAGGTCTGCTTCCAATTTCAGCTTCAAACCTTTTTTAAATTATACCATTCAAAATATCCTTAATATGGTTGGTATTCTTCATCTCATCAAAAATAGCTTCAAAATCATCATCTTGCATTAACGCTTTAAAACGCGTAAGGTTATTTATATACTCCTCTAAAGTTTCAATAACATTACTTTTATTTTGTTTAAAAATAGGCGTCCACATTTCTGGCGAACTTTTAGCCAAACGCACCGTAGATGCAAAACCACTACCCGCCATATCAAAAATATCGCGCTCGTTTTTCTCTTTATCAATTACCGTTTTCCCCAACATAAAAGCACTAATGTGCGATAAATGCGATACATACGCAATATGCCTATCATGCTCTTCAGGATTCATATACCTAATACGCATCCCAATGTCGGTAAACAATTGCAATGCCTTTTCCTGTAGCTTAAACGTGGTTTTTTCAACCTCACAAACAATATTTGTTTTGCCTTTAAACAAACCTGCAATCGCAGCTGTTGGCCCCGAATGCTCTGTTCCTGCAATGGGGTGCATTGCTAAAAAATTACGCCGTTTCGGGTGATTTTCAACCACCTTACAAATAGCTGCTTTGGTAGAACCTGCATCTACCACCAAACCATCGTCAGACACCTTGTCTAAAAGTGTTGGCAATAATTTTACCGTAGCATCAACAGGAATAGAAACAATAACCAAATCGGCATGCTCTATATCGTCAAGCGTAGCTTTTTTATCAATTAAGCCCAACGCTAAAGCAGTATTAAGTGTCGCATCTTTTCTGCTAATACCATGAATAACCACATCTGGATTGTGTGTTTTGATATCAATAGCAAGACTACCACCTATTAAACCTACTCCTATAGCATATATATTTTTCATACAAAAGCCTCTTCTCACCTCCAAAAAGGAAGGCAACTATTACAGATTTTTTATTATTTATGTATACCTTTCAATCTTATACTAAATTTCTACTAACTACTAACTACTAACTACTAACTAATAACTAATAACTAATAACTACTAACTGTCAACTGCTAACTGCTAACTGCTAACTGCTAACTGCTAACTGCTAACTGCTAAATGCTAACTGCATACTGTCAACTCTACTTCACTCTCGCTATCGCCTCTTCTATAATTTCTTCAGAAGCACACAACGAAAATCGAATATAACCTTCGCCCTGACTCCCAAAAATAGTACCAGGTGTAATAAAAATATAATGCTCTTTCAACACCAAATCTATAAATGCTTCACTCTCTAAATATGCTGGTAATTTAGCCCACACAAACATACCTGTAGCATTTTTATCGTACGTACAATTTAAAGCTTCGGCTAGCTGCCAAACCAAATCGCGACGTTTCTTATACACACTATTTAGTGTAACAAACCACATTTTAGAACATTTTAAAGCCTCAATAGCGCCTTTTTGAATGCCGTAAAACATGCCAGAATCCATATTACTTTTTACTTTTAAAACATTGCTAATATGCGCACTGCTTCCTAAAAGCATCCCAACACGCCAACCGGCCATATTAAAGGTTTTACTTAATGAATTTAGCTCTAAACACACATCTTTTGCACCAGCAACACTCAAAATACTGGTAGGGTTATCGTTTAAAACAAAACTATACGGGTTGTCGTTAACAATTAAAATATTGTGGCGTTTTGCAAACGCTACCAATTCTTCAAAAACAGTTTCAGTAGGTGTTGCACCTGTTGGCATGTGCGGATAATTTACCCACATTAATTTCACCTTACTTAAATCTCTTTGTTCTAAAGTCTCAATATTTGGCATCCAATTAGTACTGGCGTCCAAATCGTAAGTCACAATTTTAGCACCAACTAATTTAGTAACAGATTGATACGTGGGGTATCCAGGATTTGGTATTAAAACCTCATCACCTGCATTTAAATAAGCCATAGATATATGCATAATACCTTCCTTACTACCCATTAATGGCAATATTTCGTTTGCGGCATTTATGGCTACAGAAAAATGTTCCTTATAAAAAGAAGACATAGCCTCTCGCAACTCTGGCAAGCCTTGGTAACTTTGGTATTTATGTGCAGTAGCATCGCCTAAACTATTGCTAATGGCATCAACAACCTTTTGTGGCGGTTGCAAATCTGGGCTGCCAATACCTAAGTTTATAACAGGTTTACCGTTGGCAATAAGCAAACCAACCTCTCTCAATTTTTTTGAGAAGTAATACTCTTCCACAGTATGTAATCGCTTTGCTACCTCTATCATAACTTGGCATTTTTATATTCTCCTAATACTTTAAAACTGGGGCTCATAATTTCAATTAGCGATTTCGCCTTTAAAAAATCTGCGTACGCATCAAAAGTAACATCAACAAAAAATGCATATTTCCAAGGCGTTTTAATAATGGGTAACGACTGTATTTTTGTTAAACTCAACTTGCAGTCGCTCATTACGTTTAAAATGGCAGCTAAACTGCCACGCTTATGGTCTGCTTCAAACTTTATAGAAGCCTTACTAATAGCCGTTTCAACCACTTCAGTGTTTGTGCGCTTTACAATTGCAAAGCGTGTTTCGTTATGTTTTATCGTTTGTATACTGTGTGCTAAAACATCAAGCTTAAAAATATCTGCCGCTAAAACACTAGCAATAGCACCAACATGTTTTAAATTCTGGTTTTGTATACGTTCTGCAACCTCGGCGGTATCTTTATCTTCTACTAATTTAATATCAGGATAATCCTTAAAGAAATCCTTACACTGCAATAGCGCCATAGGGTGAGAATACACTTCCTTAATGTCTTTTATACTTTGGTTTGGCAGCGCCATTAAATTATGCTGAATATCTAAATAATACTCACCAACAACATGCAATTCATGGTCATCTATTAATGCATAATTAGGTATTATAGAACCCGCAATAGAATTTTCTAAAGCCATAATAGCCGCATCACACTCTTTATTTATAAGTGCTTCCACCACGCGATCAAAAGTCATACACTCAATAATAGCAACAGGTTTATCAAAAAACTCTTGCGATACTATGTGGTGAAAACTCCCTCGTATTCCTTGTATGGCTACCGTATTAATCATAAAAAAAAGTCTCGATTTTCATCGAGACTTGTAGTATTATATATTGTTATTTAATTATACACACAACGTCTCGATTTCTTTGCTAAAAAAGAAATAAAAAAAGTTAAAATATGTATAATATGTTGCTGTTCTCATAATTACGAGCGCTAAAGTAAATAATATTTTAAGAAATAAAATACAATAAAACCTTTTTTTCTTTTTTACAAAAAAGATTTAACGATTTTGCAGTAAATCTTATATTACGTTACGCAATCTTAAAAATAAACAATAAAAAACCAAACATCCTAAACAACAACTATTTGGGCGCAACCTTTCCTAAGGTAAGTGTCGAGCTATTCACTATAACTTTTGTTTTTGGCATTACTGTTAATACAAGCGGCCATCAAGTGATTATGGTATATCTTTCAAACAAAATAGAATACAATAAAAACAAAAGGATACCGCTACTATGCCTTGCGCGTATGTACTTACTTACACAAGTCTTAAATTCCAAACTATTTTACAAACCATAAAAACCTTATTTTTGAATAAATAAAATCTACCTATGTCTATTAAAGTTAATAATGTAACTAAAGTATACGGCACACAAACTGCCTTAAACAACATATCGTTTAATGTAACACAACCAGAAATTGTTGGGTTTTTAGGGCCTAATGGCGCAGGTAAATCTACTATGATGAAGATTTTAACCACATACATTCAGCCCACGGAGGGTACTACCCAAGTTAGTGGTTTTGGTGTTAATGCATTGCAAGACATCCAAAAAAGTGTAGGCTATTTACCAGAGCACAATCCGTTATATTTAGACATGTACATTAAAGAGTATTTAGCCTTTAATGCTGGCATTTATAACGTGGATACATCAAGAATAGCAGCCGTTATAGAAATGACAGGCTTAACACCCGAAATTCATAAAAAAATAGGGCAACTTTCTAAAGGCTACCGCCAACGCGTGGGTTTAGCTACTGCGCTATTACACGATCCACAAGTTTTAATTCTAGATGAACCTACCACAGGTCTAGATCCCAATCAATTAATAGATATTCGTAACCTGATTAAAACCATAGGAAAAACCAAAACGGTGTTTTTATCTACACATATTATGCAAGAGGTTGAAGCCATGTGCAACCGTGTCATCATTATCAATAAAGGAGAAATTGTGGCAGATAAAAAACTAAAAGAACTAAGAGACGAAAAAGAACAAGTGGTTATTGTAGAATTCGATTATCGTGTAGAAGATGTTTTTTTACTTAAACTTCCAAAAGTTAAAAACGTACGTAATACACACGATTTTGTTTACGAAATCACATTCAAAACAACAGAAGACATGCGCTCTTATGTCTTTGATTTTGCACACGATAATCAACTAAAGATTTTACAACTCAATCAAAAAAATGCCAGTTTAGAAAGTTTGTTTAGAGAGCTTACTAGCGGTTAACAATAAAACATGTGGTGCAACTTCACCTTAAATTTAATATTAAATCAATCCTAATGTTTTGATTAAAATTAAGATATTATCTTTGATTTCAAATTCAAACAAACAAACGTATTAACTACACAAAAAACACGTTCAATGAGTATTTTAAACACATTTAGTCTAGAAGGAAAAACAGCATTAGTAACAGGTTGTAAACGAGGCATAGGAAAAGCTATGGCTATTGGTCTTGCCGAAGCTGGAGCAAATATAATAGGTGTATCTACCTCATTAGAATTAAGTGGAAGTGCTATTGAAAAAGAGGTAACCTCTAGAGGTAAAACATTTAAAGCATACCAATGCGATTTTTCAAATAGAAAATCATTATACAAATTTATTGAAGAGGTAAAGGCAGACTACCCACAAATTGATATTTTGGTTAACAATGCCGGTACAATTTTAAGAGCACCAGCCGCAGAACATCCAGATGAGATGTGGGATAAAGTTATTGAAGTAAACCAAAATGCGCAATTTATCTTAACGCGAGAATTAGGTAAAGACATGGTAAGTAGAGGTGCAGGGAAAATTATTTTCACAGCATCGTTATTAACCTTTCAAGGTGGTATTACCGTACCAGGTTACGCAGCAAGTAAAGGCGCTATTGGGCAATTAACTATGGCGTTCTCAAACGAATGGGCAGGTAAAGGCGTTAATGTAAATGCTATTGCACCAGGATATATTGCTACAGATAATACCGAAGCACTTAGAAACGATCCTGATCGTGCAGCATCTATACTATCTAGAATACCAGCAGGACGTTGGGGAAAACCCTCTGATTTTGCAGGACCTACCGTATTTTTAGCCTCTGAAGCAGCAGGTTATATGAATGGTACTATTATTACTGTTGATGGCGGCTGGATGGGACGTTAATCCTCACAAAACACAAAAAAATGCCTGTTTATTAAAATAAACAGGCATTTTTTTTATCTATAAGTTTTCTATTAAAATAAGCTATACGCTTATTCAAAAATTAAACGCCCTCTGTAAACTTCCTCAACAGTAACTACTGGTGGTCTAGTAACACAAATAACATTTCCTGTTCCAGATATTATTCCCGTAATTTCTTGTTGCGGATTCACAATCATATCATTAGAGCCTCTATTAGAAACTGTAACGTTTTCGGCTATTAACGCTCTACCTTCAAAGCGCGAGGTTCCTGCAGCAAACACAATATTTAAAGCAGTGGTTTGTCCAGAAATAAAACAATTAGACAAGTTGTTAAATACCGCCCTAAATGAATTATTGTTTATTTGCAACTTAAAATTAGCACTCAAAAATGTGTCTGGTGCGCCAAAATCTTCAGATAAAATTGTTAGATCAGGGTAGGTTAAAACACCATCAGAACTAATATCATACTGTGTAGAGCTTCTAATTTCAGTAATATTTGGCGCGGTGACATACACCTTTGTAATGCCAAAATCTCTAACATAATTACACGTATTATTATCGGTTAACACTAATCTATCGTCAACTACTTCAGCTGTAACATCATTCAACAAATTTGCCCCTGTTTCTATAACTACTTTTGGAGTTGTACCGTCTCTTAGTATTAATTCTATATCTCTATTTACTAGAATTTTCGTGAAAGATGGTAATACAACATCCTGCTGAACAGTTGTTCCTGCTTTTTGAAAGCAATCAAAAGCATTTTCGCTATCACAACCACAAACTAGAGCGAAAATCAAAAATACTATGTATCGTAATAGTTTCATTTTAAATTTAATCTTCAGGTATGGTATTACCATTTTCATCTAAAGGTAAAAAAGGATTAAACGCTATTTCCCAAAGGTTATCGTCAGGATCAGCAATATAACTACTGTAGCCACCCCAAAATGCTTTTTCGGGCTGCTTTACAATAGCTACGCCTTTTGCTTTTAATGAGGCTATAATAGTATCAACTTCGGCTTCACTTCGTGTCACATAGGCCAAAGTAAATCCTTTAAACCCTTGCCCTTTTGCGCTTACAGTAGCATCTTCAGCCAATTTCTCTTTTAAATAAAGTGATAACAAAATACCATTGAGCTGAAAAAACAGAATATTTGCATTACTTGATGCTAGCTTTTTCCAACCAAGGGTTTGTTCATAAAAAATAGAAGACACAGCTAAATCTTTCACTCCCAAAGTTACTATAGTTAATCGTTGCTCCATATCTAGCATTTTTGTGTTATTAGTGGCGTTACAATTTAGCAGAAATTTTCTAAACTACTAGAGCGTAAAAAAATTACGCTACTGGTTAAAATAGCTTACTCAGTAACATAACTCCAATTTTCGCCTTTTTTTATTCTGTGTATTTGCGTATCAGAAACTCCAAAACGTTTCGCAATCATACTAATTCTATTTTTTTTGTTTTGTAGTTGGCGTTTAATAATTTTTACTTTTCCTGCGGTTAGCTTTCCAATTTTTTTACCTCGTTTTTCCACAACCTTTTCCCAATTCGGATTATTGAATTGATGAAGTTCCTTTTCTCGTTTTGTTGCCCATTTAAGGTTTTCTACCCTATTATCAGTTTTATCGTAATTAAGGTGAATTACGTAAATACCGTCGTTAGATTCTAGAAAATGCTGCGCCACAAGTTTATGAACGTATCTACTAGTAGATTTTCCACTTTTTTGTTTTAGCGGAAGGTTTTGATAGCCGTTGATGTATGACTTTTTAACCTCAAATTCAGTATTGCTTTTACAGTTTATAACGCGACCGTGATTTGAGATTTTGAAACGTTCAGCTTCAGCAATTCCATCGTCAAATTCAATGTCTTTCCATTCTTCTTTCCAGTAATTCCTTATCATAATTTCATTTTTTGTAAATGTACTACACGTATCTTACAATCGTAATCCAACACCAAATTCCACAGCTTCTGCCTTTGCTCCATGCGATTTCAACGTTACAGCACCAAACCATTTTTTCCCAAAATAACGCTTTAGTCCTATTCGCAAATAGGTACGTCCTTCAAAATCAAAAGGATAATATACATAATATCCAAATTGGGTAACTACTGATGTTTTATTTATAAATAATTCATGACCCACAAAAATACCTGCACGCTTATAATCTTCATCTCCAGAAACATCGTCCTCAGGAAAAGATACGCTTTTAAAAAGAATGAGTTCTTCTAAAAACTTAGAAAAAAACACATCAGCACCAAATTGCAACGCACTTTTTCTATTAATGCGCTTATCGGCATATCCAGAAAACACATAAAACGGAAACTGCCCACTGCCTACGATATCACTCTCGTTTACTCCGCCTCTAAATACAAAATTATACTTTATAGGCTCTGTAAATTGTTTATCATCCGCAGCTAAAGTCTCTTGATATTCTGGTTCTTCTTCATCTAAATTATAGGTAATTCCTAAATTTAATGCCATTGTATTTGTACTTGCATTTGGTGCCTTTACATTAGCGTTAGAATAGTGGATTAAAGAAAATCCTGCCTGTATACCAAACCTATCTATAATACGCTCTTTTTTATAATTAAGCATCAAAAACGTGCTGCTCATAATATGCGTACCATAAGCTATATTTCTAAAATTGGTGTTTTTATCAAAAATCTCTTCAGCATAAGCTAAGCCTTGACCAATGCGAAACATTAACTTTCTATTAAAAAAATAAAAATTGTAATGCGCATATAATGAAGACACAGAACCCAAAACATCATTCTTCATGTTTTGGTACGCAAAAGTTACACCATAATCTGGGTAATTAAAACGCTGTTCCCAATCGTTAAAACCGTATGTTTTTTTATTCCAACCTAAGATAAAACCCTCTGGCCGTCCTTGAATCAAGTGCAACACATCATTATTATGAAGTGCCATATTACCCTTAAAGTAATTTAAATCTACGTAAGAGGTGTGCGTATTATTTTGCGCCAACAAAAACGAGCAACTTAAAAAGAAAAAACAGAAATAAATTAACTTCATTTTTGGGGTTTTACGTCACAAATGTAATATTTAAAACAACGCTTCTGCTACAGCTTTAATATTATCACTTTTTCCCATAGAATAATAATGCAAAACAGGCACGCCGTAATCCAATAATTCTTTAGATTGCTGTATCGCAAATTCTACACCTACTTGTCTTACCGCTTTATTATCCTTACAATCTTCAACCGCATCAATTAAATCCTGTGGTAAATCTATTTTAAAAACTTGCGGTAATAACTGCAAATGGCGTTTTACAGCAATAGGTTTAATACCAGGAATAATTGGCACATTAATACCCATATCTCTAGCCTTTTCAACAAATTCAAAATATTTCTGATTATCAAAAAACATTTGCGTTACCACATAATCTGCACCAGCATCAACCTTAGCTTTCAAACGCTTTAAATCTGTCGCTAACGATGGCGCTTCCATGTGTTTTTCAGGATAACCAGCCACACCAATACAAAAATCAGAGTAGTGTTCTGCCGCAATATCATCATGTAAATACGTACCACGATTCAATTTCGCAATTTGTTCTACCAATTCGCTTGCATAAGCGTGCCCACCTTCACAAGCCGTAAAATACGGTTCATCTTTCATAGAATCTCCACGTAAAGCCATCACATTATCCAAACCCAAATAATGGCAATCTACCAGCACATATTCCGTTTCTTCTTTGGTAAACCCACCACACAATAAATGTGGTATAGCATCTATTTGGTACTTATGCATAATCGATGCACAAATACCAACAGTTCCGGGGCGCATACGTGTAATACGCTTATCTAAAAGCCCGTTTCCTTTTTCAATATAAACATACTCTTCTCGAGAGGTTGTTACATCAATAAACGGAGGTTTAAATTCCATTAACGGATCTATATTATTATACAAATCCTGAATATTTTTCCCTTTTTTTGGCGGAATCACTTCAAACGAAAACAACGTTTTTCCGTTCGCATTTTTTATATGGTCTGTTACTTTCATACTCGGTTTTGTCATTCCCACTAAGGCGGGAATCTCATCATTATATATTTTATGTTTTTTGGGCGTTACCCTCCGCTCGTACCTACAAGGTTAAAAAAACCTTGCAGGGTCGCTACAGGTCGGGCTTTACGCTATATCTTTTTTGTTCATCATTCCAAAGGTAATATCTAATTACCTGTAGCAATCCCCTAATCCAAAGAGATTACTTCGTCGTACCTCCTCGTAATGACGCCAATTTGCTATCACAAAAAAGGATGCCGCTACAATCCCTAACGCGGGCTATCCTGCCAAATTAGGGTGCAACCACTTTCTTGCTTTTTCTTTGGTTATGCCTTTTCTTTCAGCATAATCAATCACTTGGTCATCGGTAATTTTACCTAACCCAAAATATTTAGCCTCAGGATTGCCAAAATAATATCCCGAAACTGCTGCTGCTGGCCACATTGCTAAACTTTCGGTTAGCGTTACGCCTATTAATTTCTCAACTTCCAATAACTCCCAAATGGTTTCCTTTTCCAAATGATCAGGGCACGCAGGGTATCCTGGTGCAGGACGAATACCTTTATAACTCTCCTTTATTAAATCTTGATTTGTTAAATCTTCATCAGCGGCATACCCCCAATGCTTGGTTCGTACTTGCTTGTGCAAATACTCTGCAAAAGCCTCGGCAAAACGGTCTGCTATAGCCTGTGCCATAATCGCATTGTAATCATCGTCTTTAGCCTTGTAACTTTCGGCTAATTCTTGTGCTCCAAAAATACCTACGCAAAATGCACCCATGTAGTCTGTTTTTCCAGATGCTTTTGGCGCAATAAAATCGGCTAAAGCATGATTAGGAACTCCTTCTCGCTTTTTTAATTGCTGACGCAATGTTCTAAACACAGCAATTTCTTTACCTTTTTTCTTTACAGAAATATCATCTTCATTAACCGCATTAGCTTCAAATAATCCAAAAACCGCTTTAGGCTTTAATAGCTGTTTTGCTATAATATGCCGTATCATATCTTCAGCATCTTCAAACAATTGTGTAGCCTGTTCGCCAACCACCTTATCGGTTAAAATATCTGGATATTTACCATGTAAATCCCAACTTCTAAAAAACGGACTCCAATCTATAAACGGCAACAATGCTTTTAAGCTCAATTGTTGTAATACCTGAACACCCAGTTCTTTAGGTTTTACAATTTCAGAGGTATTCCAATCAATTTTATATTTTCGCTTTCGTGCATCTTCAATAGAGATATACGATTTCTCTTTACCACGTTTTAAAAACTTGGTTCGAAATTCATCATAATCTGCTTTCATCTTCGCCACATAAGCGTTTGATGTTTTTTTATTTAACAAATCGCCCACAACCGTTACGGCTCTAGATGCATCGTTAACGTGTACCACCGCATTTTTATATTGCGTATCAATCTTTACTGCAGTGTGCGCTTTTGATGTTGTAGCACCACCAATTAATAGTGGTACTTCTAAATTTTTGTTTTGCATCTCTTTGGCGAGATATACCATTTCATCAAGCGACGGCGTAATTAATCCAGACAATCCAATAGCATCAACACGCTCTACAATAGCGGTTTCTATAATTTTTTCTGGTGGCACCATAACCCCTAAATCTACGATTTCGTAGTTATTACAGGCTAGTACAACACTTACAATGTTTTTACCAATATCGTGCACATCGCCTTTTACAGTTGCCATTAGTATTTTGCCAACAGGCTCCGACTTATCTGATTTTTCAGCTTCAATAAACGGATTTAAATATCCTACTGCCTTTTTCATCACGCGGGCAGATTTTACCACTTGGGGCAAAAACATTTTGCCTGCGCCAAATAAATCGCCCACCACATTCATACCTATCATTAAGTTACCTTCAATAACTTCAATAGGTTTTGCAGCTTCCAGTCTGGCTTGCTCAACATCTTCAATAATAAAAGCATCAATACCTTTTACTAAAGCGTGTGTTATTCTATCTTGAATTGAGCCTGCTCTCCAAGATAAATCAACTGTTTTTTCAGCTTTTGAGCCTTTTACGGTTTCAGCAAAATCCAATAAGCGTTCGGTAGCATCATCACGTCTATCTAAAATAACATCTTCTACATGCTCCAATAAATCTTTTGGGATATCATCGTAAACCTCCAACATCGTTGGGTTTACAATACCCATATTCATACCATTTTGAATAGCGTGGTATAAGAAAACAGAGTGCATTGCTTCACGCACGCCGTTATTTCCTCTAAAGGAAAAAGAAACATTACTCACACCACCACTTACCGAAACATTCTCTAGGTTTTCACGAACCCATCGTGTGGCTTCAATAAAATCTATAGCGTTTCTACGGTGTTCTTCCATTCCTGTTGCTACAGGGAAAATATTTAAATCGAATATGATATCTTCTGAAGGAAAACCAACTTTATTCACTAAAATATCATACGAACGTTTTGCTATTTCTATACGGCGCTCGTAATTATCGGCTTGCCCAACTTCATCAAATGCCATAACAATTACCGCAGCACCATAGCGCTTAATTTGGGTAGCTTCCCAAATAAATTTCTCTTCGCCTTCTTTAAGTGAAATTGAATTTACAACGCATTTTCCTTGCACCACCTGAAGTCCAGCCTCAATGATCTCCCATTTTGAGGAATCGATCATCATAGGCACACGACAAATATCAGGCTCTGCAGCAATTAAGTTTAAAAAACGTACCATGGCTTCTTTTCCATCTATCAAACCATCGTCCATATTAATGTCGACAATTTGTGCGCCACCATCCACTTGATGCCTTGCGATGTCTAATGCCTCATCAAATTTTTCTTCTTTAATCAAACGCAGAAACTTTCGAGATCCCGCAACATTAGTACGCTCTCCTACATTTATAAAATTGCTGTTTTCGTTTAGGATTAGTGGTTCTAACCCCGACAATTTCATGTA